>CAVJRB010000157.1:0-15455 GCA_963651655.1 bacterium
CCATGGTGCTGACGAGTTCATTCTTGTATCCGGCATGGAAGAGGCAGTTCTGGTATATATGGAAGCAATTAAGAATCTTCTTGCTATCTAAAAAAATTGGTTGAAAAACAAAATCTTTAATGCTATAATTTTCCAGGACTAATCCGGTTCACAATTAAATAATGGGCAAAGCAGTCGAAAGGCTGTGACGCAAAGCTATAGGGCCTGTGAAATGGCAGCCAGTTGCAGATACAAGATGATGCAGGGGAATACTATAGGTTGGTCTATGGTATTCCTCTTTTTTGTTACCAGAGAAATTATGCAGCAATACAGGAGAGAAATATATTTATGTGGGAGAAAGACATCCAGCTTGAGGAACTGAATACCGAAAACTCTGTTTTCGATGAGGAACTTTTTAAATCCGTTTTCCGCGCTCTTGGCAAGGATTATGTAAACATTTGTCTGATCGACAGAAAGAGCAGAATGGTTACGACCCTGAAGGGCGGAATTCATGGAGATGCCAGAAGGTCTCTGGAAGAGCTGGAATGCTGTTCCTACGAGGAAATATGCCAGCGCTCTGTTCTGAGCCATGTGCCAGAGAAGAATCAGGAAAGCATGTTTGAAAAAGTGGATTATGAAAAGGTAATGGAAATTCTTTCCTACAAGCCGGAGTACAGCTTTACCTATGAGAGTATCATTGAGGACAAAAAGCACCTGTGCCAGATGAAATATATGCGTCTGGATGATGAACAGCATGTGCTTATGGGCTTTCGCATGGTGGATGATATTGTTGCAAATGAAAGAGAACACAGGAAATCCCTGGCAAAGGCTGTGGCAGTGGCAGAACAGGCATACGCTGCCGCGGAGAATGCCAACAGGGCGAAAACGATTTTCCTCAGCAATATGTCCCACGATATCCGTACGCCTATGAACGGCATTATTGGAATGACAACAATTGCAGAGGCGCATCTTGACGATACCCAGAGAGTTCATGAATGCCTGGAGAAGATCATGGGAGCCAGCAATCATCTGCTTTCCCTGATCAATGATGTTCTGGATGTTTCCAGAATTGAGTCCGGGCGCATTGTTCTCACAGAGGAGGCGTTCAGCCTGCCGGAGATTTTTGACAATATGATCAACATGATCTCCCCGCAGATTACCACCAAGAAGCAGGAGCTTTTCATTGATATCTGCAATGTGATCCACGAGGATGTGGTGGGAGATTCCCTGCGCCTGCAGCAGGTATTTATGAACATTGTGGGAAACGCCATTAAATATACCCCGGACGGCGGCAAAATTTCCGTTGGCCTGAAAGAGATTCCCTCAGGGTCTGCACTTTACTCTGAATATGTTTTTACCTGTGAAGACAGTGGCTATGGAATGACGCCGGAGTTTGTGCAGCGCCTGTTTGTTCCGTTTGAGAGAGCAGAAGATGAGCGGCTGAAGGGCATTCAGGGAACCGGACTTGGAATGGTGATCACCAAGAATATTCTTCGGATGATGAACGGAGATATTGAAGTGGAAAGCGAGTATGGAAAAGGCTCCAGATTTACCGCACATTTCCGCATTCAGAATCAGAAGAAGCTGATCAAAAATGATCGTCTTCCGGAAAATCTGTCTGTTCTCATTGTGGATGATGATCCAGCCACCTGTGAAAGCACTTCCCTGATCCTGGACAGCCTGGAAATTCAGAACCGCTATGTAACTACCGGACAGGAGGCCATCGACCTGGTCCGCTCTGCCAATGAGAAGAAGCAGCCCTTTGATATCTGTCTGATCGACTGGAAAATGCCGGATATGGACTGTATGGAGATCATCCGCCAGGTAAAGCGCTATGGCAGCGAGGGGATGTCTATTGTGATCATTTCTGCCTACGACTGGTCAGAAATTGAGATGAATGCCAGGGCAGCAGGTGCAGACAGCTTTATGACAAAACCGTTGTTCCGTTCCAAGCTGATCGAGAAGCTAAAGGAAGTGACAGATGAGATCCCGCCAGAGCAGAAGACCAACATTCTTGAGAAATACACGGAAAAGGATTATGAGAACAAGCGGATCCTTCTTGTGGATGACAATGACCTGAACCGGGAGATCGCAAGGGAAATCCTGGAGATGACCCATGTCCAGGTGGAGGAAGCCCAGAATGGAAAACAGGCCGCCCAGATGTTTGAGCAAAGCGAAGAAAAATATTACGACATGATCCTGATGGATATTCAGATGCCGGTTATGGACGGTCATGAGGCGACCAGAGTGATCCGGCAGATGAAGCGCCCGGATGCAGTTTCCATACCGATCATTGCCATGAGTGCAAATGCGTTTGTGGAGGATATCGAAAGCTCCAGACAGGCCGGGATGAATGCCCACATTTCCAAGCCCGTGAATATCGCCAAGCTCCTTGGTATTATGGAGGATTACCTGGGCAGCCGTGTGAAGCGCTCGGTGATCAAGCTTGTGGAAGACGGGGAAGATTCCAGAGTGGAGCCGGCAAGATACTACGAGGAGCTTTACTTTGCAGACGGTTCCGTAAACATGTCCGAGGAAAATGAAAAGGTGTGCTTAAACGTGCTGGACAAAAACGGCGCAGTAGGCATTTTCGGCATGCTGGAGCAGAAGGATTTTCCGATTTACTGCGTATCCGGTTTTGCCCTTACCGCACTGGGCTATTCCTTTGAGGAACTGATGAAGGCTTCCGAGGGATTTTTCATTGAGCTGGTCTGCGAGGAAGACCGGGAACGTTTCGTGGAAGAGTTCTATGAGAATGGCAAAAGGCGCCATTACCGCATGAAAAAGAAAAACGGCGACCTGGTAACTGCCACCACCTACTCCGAAGACACCGAACTTCCGGATGGAATGAAGGCGAAGATGATTTCCATGCGGGTAGGATAAGAAGAATAAAGCCATTCATTTAGGCAGCTTTTGGGTGCTCAAATACACAGAAAGAAGAGGGAAAATTCATGAAGAAGATCAGGCAGATTCAGTTTCATGCAGGAAGCCAGGAAGAACTGCTTCCAGATTTTGGGATGGATTTCCCTTATATTGCTTCAAGGGCAGAGCTGGATCAATATCCGGATCGTTTTGTGCCCTGGCACTGGCATAAGGCTGTGGAGCTTTTTTATGTGGAAAGCGGGGAAGTGGAATACAATCTCCCCAGTGGGAAAATCTGTTTCCCGGCTGGCAGCGGCGGACTTTTGAATTCTAATATTCTGCATGCTTCCAGAGGGATTTCATTGATCAATGAGAATGTTGAATTTTGCCATATCTTTGATGCGTCCCTGATTTCCGGCGGGCGCGGCAGCAGGATTGAAGAGAAATATGTACTGCCGCTTATTACAGTGCCGCAGGCGGAAATGATTGCATTATATCCGGGAAATCCGGTTCACCAGGAGATTCTGAAGATGATCCGGAATGCATTTGACATTTCCGAAAAAGAGTTTGGATTTGAAATTCATCTTCGGGCAGTGCTCTCTGAAATCTGGATTCGGATCTTCCAGCAGGCAGTTCCTCTTCTTGCACAGCCTCCCAAACTGCGCAAAAACAACGATAAGATCAAAGACCTGATGATCTATGTCCATCAGCACTATTCGGAAAAGCTGGTCATCTCCCAGCTGGCATCCGCGGTGTTCCTAAGCGAGCGGGAATGCTTCCGCATTTTCCAGGAATGCCTGCACATGACGCCCATGCAGTATATCCAGAACTATCGTCTCCAGATGGTCTGCCAGATGCTTTCGGAAACCCGCGCCTCCGTCACAGAAATCAGCCATGCCTGCGGCCTTGGAAGCAGCAGCTATTTCGGCAAGGTCTTCCGGGAATACATGAACTGCACCCCGGGAGAGTACAGGCAGAAGACGGAGCATAAATAGAGAGGAAATGTTATGTATCTGTGGATCATAGCCACTTTTACGGCTTATTTTATTAAGGGATTGTGCGGATTTGCGAATACGCTGGTGTTTACTTCGATTTTGAGTTTTGGTGCGGCCAATGCCAATATTTCGCCGGTGGAGCTGCTGATCGGGTATCCCACCAATTTTATCCTCACCTGGAAAAACAGGAAGAGCCTGGATTATAAGGTATATCTGCCGCTGGCAGCCCTTGTGCTGGCAGGCAGCATTCCTGGGGCCTTGCTTCTGAAAAATGCAGATGTAAGCAATATCAAGGTAATATTTGGCAATGTGGTAGTTCTCTTTGGTCTGGAAATGCTTTTCCGGGATAAGAAAAGGGCAGAGGGGAATTCATTGTCCCAATCTTCGTCCAGGCTTACATTTGGAGCAGTTGGTTTGTTAGCTGGTGTTCTTTGCGGGCTGTTTGGGGTTGGGGCACTTCTGGCAGTCTACGTGGACCGGGTGACGGGCAGCGGAAGCGAGTTCAAGGCCAATATCAGCGCCGTATTTATTGCGGACAATACGTTCCGGATTATTTTGTACAGCGCTCTTCATCTGCTTACCTTTGATACCTTAAAAAGTGCGCTTATGCTGATTCCTATTGCCATTCTGGGATTGCTTGCGGGAATGAAAAGCAGTTCCCTGCTGAAGGAAAAGACGGCACGGAAGATGATGGCAGTGTTATTGATTCTGTCTGGAGTTTCACTGGCGCTGCAAAATATGTAGCAGCATCAGCCTGGCTGAAAAAATGGCAGAATTTTAATACAAAATGGCAGAAAAAATGTATTGCCAAAATATAAAATGCACTATAATGACATTTGGGAGGATGAAATACAGGGGACGCAGCGATGCTGCAGTTTTCATCCTTCTTACCTCTCAAAGCTCTGAATGAGGTTTGCAGGTACAAAGTAACTGTTTTTTGTATGTAGTGAGTGATGTCGCCGGCAGGCGGCATTTTCGTTTCAGGAGGAAATGATATGGAACTAGATCGTAAAACAGCAGAACATGCATTAAAAGAAGCCTATCAGTCCAACCCCGGCGTGTGGGTGGATCATTCCAGATATGTGGCACAGGCTTGTGAAAACATTGCACGCCGCTGTGCAGATATGGATTCGGAAAAAGCATATATTCTGGGACTGTTACACGATATTGGACGGTATCCGGGGGTAACTTCCGAGCGCCATCTTATTGACGGTTACCGCTACTGCATGGAGCGCGGCTGGGAAAAGGCAGCGCAGATTTGTATTTCCCACGCATTTATGATCCAGGATATCCACACCTCTATTGGCAAATTCGATGTCAGCGAGGAAGATTACCAGTTCATGGAGCAGTTTGTGAAAGACGCAGTTTATGATGATTATGACCGTCTGGTACAGCTCTGCGATTCCCTGGCATTGCCAACTGGATTTTGTATTTTGGAAAAACGGTTTGTGGATGTGACGATTCGGTACGGCGTTCATCCCGCGACCATAGACAGATGGAAAAAGATACTGGAAATAAAGGAATATTTTCAGGGGAAAATGGGCTGCTCCATTTATGATGTGCTTCCAGGAGTGGTGGAGAATAGCATGAAATGATAATATTGTTATGAATAAATTGTCCCAGGCAGCTGCTGTACTTTCTATAAAGTACACGCAAGTGCCCGGGACTTTTTTTATTGATTATGTTTTGACGTAAGCCAGAAGATTTTTCTTAATTTTTTGAGCCAGCCGCTTTCAGCAGACTATGTCTGCAAATATACTGAAAAGTAATATAGAAAATAATTCCCTTTGCAACACTGGAAAGGGTCAGTGCCCACCAGATTCCGTTCAGTCCAAGTGCGGTACCGGAAAGGATTAGTGCCAGCGGAATACGCATAACGGTAAGGGAAATGCTGATCACGCTGCAAAGCTGTGTCCGTCCAAGTCCGGAAAGTGCGCCTACGGTCATCATCTCGACGCTGAGCAGGATTTCAGAAAATCCGATGATTCGCAGATAATCAATAGAAAGCCGGACCACCTCCTCTTCATGGAAGAACAGCACGGAGATATACCTTGGGAAAAATACAAAGGCAATGGTGATCAGAGCTGTCCAGCACACCAGAAGCCGAAGGGAAATGCTGTATCCCTGTTTGATTCGGTCAACCTTCCTGGCACCATAATTTTGTCCCATAAAAGCATTTAAAGCAGAACCAAAACCATCTGCTGTATTCCAGGAAAGAGACTCAATCTGTCCTCCAACACGCTGTACTGCGATTGCACCGGCGCCGAAACCGGAGACCATTCTGGTCAGGATCATGGAGATAATGCAGTAAATACTTCCCTGTAATGCAGTTGGGATTCCAATGCGAAATACACCTTTTACGTAAGAAAGTTCCGGCCTGGAAAGAAGATGAATCTTTCGCAGAACATTGGAATCGCCATGATCGCGGATAATTCCGGTGACAAGAATCAGCAGAACCACGATCTGGGCGGTTACAGTTGCAGCGGCTGCGCCAACCACCTCCAGCCTTGGGAAAGGTCCTACGCCAAGTACCAGAAGAGGATCAAGGATCATGTTCAGCACCAGACCGAAAAAGTTGGCTTTCAGTGGCGTTTTGGAATCACCCTGGGCTGTGAAAAGTCCGGTCAGCACCTGAGAAAGAAAGGAAAATAAAATCAGTCCGCAGGTGATGCGCATGTAAATTCTGGCGCTGTTGTAGGTTTCGGCATCTGTCAGGGTAAAGAACTGCAGCAGAGGACCTGTAAAGATCATACTGACCACAGTCACAAAAAGAGCGAAAAGTATGGTAAGCTGCAGAGCCGCCTGGGCAAAGCCGGCTGCAGATTTCCGGTCTCCTTTTCCAAGAGACTGGGCCATGTTTACCTGGCCGCCCATTCTCGTCAGGGAGGAAAATCCCTGGGAGAGCCATACGTACATGCCTCCTACGCCTACGCCAGCCACAGCCTTGGAGCCCAGCATCCCGATCCACGCCATGTCCGTAATGTTATAAGCAGTGGAAAGGAAGGAGGACGCCATAATCGGCAGTGCCAGTTCTGCAAGAGTCCGTAAAATAGGACCGGATGTAAGATCCAATTGTTTGTTTTTCATGTTTTGTCCTTTGAGTGTGCCTCCCAAATCATTTCCGCAAATTGTGACGCACATCTTGCAGAAAGTCTTTTGGGGGCACGCTCTAGTTTATTCTATAGTGTGAGGTCTGGCGGGATGTCAGCCAAGGGGAGCATAGGAGATGTCCTCCAGATTTTCCCAGTCAATGCGCTCCTTTTTATAGAAATACTCGCGCTCATGTTCCCCAATTTCCCGCAGCACACGGCAGGGATTGCCTACGGCCACCACATTCTCCGGAATATCTTTTGTGACAACGCTGCCGGCGCCGATGACAGAATTTTTCCCGATGGTAACCCCAGGAACGATGACAGTTCCCGCCCCTATCCATACATTTTCACAGATGTGGACTGGCTTGTTGTACTGCATGGCTTTTTCGCGAAGTCCCGGATCAATGGGGTGATTCGCTGTGGCAATGGTTACATTAGGCCCGAACATGACTTTGTCATCAATATAAATGTCCCCGTCATCCACCAGTGTAAGATTGAAATTGGCATACACACCGTTTCCGAAATGCACATTTTTTCCACCCCAGTTTGCACGAAATGGAAGTTCAATATAGCAGTTCTCACCGCACTCTGCAAACATTTCTTTCATATAGCGTTCCTTTTCTGCAAACTGTGAAGGCTTCAGCTGATTAAACTCCCACAGCTTATCCGCATACACAAACTGATCTCCCGTAATTTCCGGAAGATTAGGATTATAGATCAGCCCCTGCTTCATACGCTCTTTATGATTCATCTGATTTCCCTCCAAAAAAGAATTGTAAAGTGTTATTATTATAGCATAGAAAATGAAACAATGTGAAAAAATTATGAATTTCCCCATGTTTGCTTGACACTTGCATAAATGAATGTTATATTACGAATAGAACATGAAAAATGATTTCCCCGGGAGTGATTCCGGGGAATTTGTGTAGGTTGAATTTGAGGAGTCAGAGGTGACCAATATGGGAGCAAAGAGAGATTATTATGAAGTGCTGGGAATTAACCGCAGCGCGGACAAAGATGCAATAAAGAAAGCCTATCGTAAGATGGCGAAGAAATATCATCCTGATTCAAACGCAGGAAATGCAGACGCAGAAGAGAAATTCAAGGAAGTCACAGAAGCATATAATGTGCTCAGTGACCCGGCGAAAAAGAAACTGTATGACCAGTTCGGCCATGCGGCATTTGAAGAAGGCGGCGGAGCAGGATATGGTGCCGGAGGCTTTAACCAGTCAGGTTTTAATGGTTCTGGTTTCGGCGGCTTCGGCGGATTTGGAAAAGGTCAGAGCGGTGCTTACAGAAGCCCGGACGGCAGTTATCAGGAATACCATTTTGAAGGCGGTGACATGGACGACATTCTGAAGAATCTGTTTGGAGGCGGCTTCGGAGGAAGCACATCTGGCCATGGCAGTTCCGCTCATGGTTTCGGCGGACACGGTTTTGGAGGTTCCGGTTTCGGAAGCCAGTTCGGCAGCGGCGCAGGCTTTAGCGGAAGCGGTTTTGATGGTTCCGGCTTTGGCGGCGGCAGCTACCAGCAGAAAGGCCAGGATCTGAATGCGGAGATTTCCATCAGCTTCAACGAAGCGGCTCTGGGCTGCGATAAGCTGATTAATCTTTCCGATGCTGACGGCAAAGGCAAACAGACCCTGAAGGTTCACATCCCCGCAGGCATTGACAATGGAAAGAGCATCCGCTTAAGAGGCAAAGGCAACCCAGGCTACGGCGGTGCCCCGGCAGGAGACCTTCTTCTGAAGGTACATGTTGGAGAAAGAGCCGGATTTGAACGAAAAGGCGCAGACATTTACACCACTGTAAATATCTCGTTTCTGACAGCGGCTCTTGGCGGAGAAGCCAGAGTCCAGACCTTAAACGGCCAGGTAATGTGCCGTATCCCGGAAGGTACCCAGTCCGGCAGCAAGATCCGTCTGAGAGGAAAAGGCATTCAGGTTATGGGCAAAGCCGGAGTCTACGGAGATCTGTACGTAACCGTTCAGGTTCAGGTACCGAGAAATTTAAGTGAGGAATCCAAGCGGAAACTTCGTGAATTTGATGCCAGCACCAAAATGAACGGAGCCAGAAATTCCTGGACCGCCTGAAACAAATAACGGGAAAAGATAAAATTATAATTAAAAAAGGCAGCGTGCAATATAAGGGGCAGTGCAGTTAAAAAGTGAGCTCTTGAAAACGACAATAGCGTTTTATCATGCATGCTGCTTTTTTACGTCTTGACAATAATCCGAAATCGGACTATACTAACAAACGTCCGATTTCGGATTATTTTATCAAACCAAAGAAAAACTTCTTCGCAATCAGAAAGGTGAAAAGGAGGGAAAATAGATGGAAGAAATGACCTTCGAAGAATTTTCCAGAGAAGTCAACAATGTTTACAAAAAGAATTGTGAAGTTTACTACAAGTTGGCATCCCATTTTGGAATGACAGAGACCATGTTCGATATTCTTTATTTTGTCCGGGAAAATGACGGCGGCTATACCCAGGCACAGCTCTGCGACAGCCTGTACTTAAGAAAGCAGACGGTAAACAGTGCCTTGAAAAAACTGGAAAAGGACGGTGTGATCTATCTGTCACAGGATTCCGGAAACAAGAAGAATAAAACCATTCATTATACAGAAAAAGGTAAGGAACTGGCCAGGCAGATCGTAGACCCGATTTTTGAACTGGAGAAAAGAGCCTTTGAAAGGCTTACACCCCAGGAAAGAGAAGGAGTCCTTTATTATGGACGCAGACACATTGATGTGCTGGAAGACGAAACGAAGAAGCTTCTGGAAAAAGATAAGAAAAAATAATAAGGAGAAATTGTATTTATGCAGATCAGACTATCCGATCATTTTACCTACAGACGTTTACTGCGTTTTACCCTGCCCTCTGTAGTTACGATGATCATCGCATCCATTTACAGTGTAGTAGATGGCTTGTTTGTTTCAAATCTTGTGGGAGCGATGGCGCTTTCCGCTATTAACATTGCGTTTCCGGTTACTATGCTGATCGGAGCAGTAGGCTTTATGTTTGGAACCGGAGGCAGTGCCCTGGTTGCCAAAACACTGGGAGAAGGGAAAAGAGAGCTGGCGAACCGATATTTTTCCATGCTGATCTACAGCATGATAGGAATCGGCGCGGTCCTGACTGTGCTTGCTCTTATTTTTGTCCGTCCTATTATGCGTCTGGCAGGAGCCAGTGACCTTCTTATGGAGGACAGTGTGATTTATGGGGCTATTCTGATTGCAGGAAGTGTCCCGTTTATGCTGCAGGTCAGCTTCCAGAATTTTTTCGTGGTAAATGAAAAGCCAGTTCTCGGTCTGGTGCTGTCTATTGCATCCGGTGTTACCAATATGGCACTGGACTATGTATTTATTGCTGTGCTGAAAATGGGAGTGGCTGGTGCCGGGCTGGCAACGGTTATGGGGTATGTGGTTGGCGGTGCCCTTCCTCTGCTTTATTTTGCAAAAAGAAGGGAACACGGACTGCAGCTGACCAGAACGAAATTTTATGGAAAACAGCTTCTACAGGCGGCTTCCAACGGTTCCTCAGAGCTCCTCAGCAACATTTCAGCTTCCCTGATCGGTATTTTGTATAATATTCAGCTTATGAAGGTAATCGGGGAAATGGGAGTAGCGGCTTATTCCGTAATGATGTATGTTGATTTTGTTTTTTTGGCAGCATTTCTTGGTTTTTCTTCAGGAAGTGCGCCGGTTGTCAGCTACCAGTATGGTGCAGGCAATCATAAAGAATTAAAAAGCGTATTCCGTAAGTGCGTTACTATCATTGGCATTACCTCAGTAGTAATGGTTGTTTTCTCAGAAGCGGTAAGCTATCCTCTTTCCGCTATTTTTGTGGGATATGACAAAGAACTTTTGGATATGACAGTTCATGGATTTCGGATTTTCGCACTTGGATATCTGCTGAGCGGAATTAATATTTATGCATCTTCCTTTTTCACAGCACTGTGCAATGGACCTCTTTCCGCATTTTTGTCCTTTACCAGAACCCTGATCTTCAGAGGAGGAATGGTATTGGTGCTTCCAGTGGTATTTGGGCTGGATGGAATCTGGGGCGCGATTGTAGTGGCAGAAGGTCTGGGAATAGCATGCTCCCTGTTCTGTCTTGTGAAAAACAGAAAAAAATATCATTATTAGGAAAAAATGCCATATTTCTTGAAAATTTAATATTGATTCTGTATGATGAAATGTGCCATGATACAGACAAGTATGTCAAACTGCGGCAGCTGTGGCGTTTGCAGTGGACATCGGGAAGAATCAGGGTTATGTTTCAGGACAGCCATTCGCAGGAAATGCATTGGGAAATGTCTAGCTGTGAAGGCGCTGAATGGTTACGTTTCAAGATATTATGGAGGGAAAAATGGGAATTCAAAGAGAATGCGGCGTGCTGCTTCCAATCAGCAGCCTGCCGTCAAAATATGGAATTGGATGTTTTTCAAAAAGTGCTTATGAGTTTGTAGACCAGTTAAAGGCAGCAGGACAGGGCTGCTGGCAGATCCTGCCTCTTGGCCCTACCAGCTATGGGGATTCACCTTATCAGTCCTTCTCTACTTTTGCAGGAAATCCTTATTTCATCAGTCTTGAGGATCTGATCGAGGAAGGGGTTCTGACAAAGAAGGAATGCGATGCTGTGGATTTCGGTTCCAGAGCAGATGATGTGGATTATGAGAAAATCTACAAGGGACGCTATAAGCTTCTTCGCAAGGCTTATGAGAGAAGCGATATCTCAAAGAATCCGGAGTTTGCCAGATTTCAGCAGGAACAGGCGCACTGGCTTGGTGATTATGCGCTTTTTATGGCAGTGAAGGACCGTTTCGGAGGAGTTCCGTGGACCGAATGGGCGGAGGATATCCGTCTTCGCTGGAACAATGCGCTGGATTATTACAGAAGAGAGCTTTATTTCGAAATTGAATTTCAGGAATATATGCAGTTTAAATTCTATGAGCAGTGGGCGAAATTAAAAGCCTATGCAAACAAAAAAGGCATCCGTATTATCGGAGATATTCCCATCTATGTTGCTATGGACAGCGCAGATACCTGGGCGAATCCGGGACTTTTCAAGCTGGATGAGAACAATGAGCCTACCCAGGTGGCAGGATGCCCGCCAGATGGATTTTCCGCAACAGGACAGCTCTGGGGCAATCCTCTGTACAGATGGGATGTGCACAGGAATACAGGCTTTGAGTGGTGGATTAAGCGTCTGGCGCACTGCTTTAATATGTATGACGTTGTCCGTATCGACCATTTCCGCGGCTTTGATGAATATTATGCAATTCCGTATGGAGATAAGACTGCGGAGCGCGGCTGGTGGGAAAAAGGACCTGGAATGGATCTGTTCCGCACTGTTTCCCAGAGACTAGGACAAAAAGACATTATTGCAGAGGATCTTGGATTTATGACAGATTCTGTGAAGCGTCTTGTGGAGGAGAGCGGATATCCAAATATGAAGGTGATCGAGTTCGCTTTTGATGCCCGCGATACCGGAAATGCCAGTGATTATCTGCCCCATAATTATACAAACAATTGTGTGGTTTATACCGGAACTCATGACAATGAGACTCTTCTTGGCTGGTACAGTGATATTACGCCTGAGGAGCGTCATATGGTTCGTGAATATCTGTGGAACTTCCATGATGATGAGAAGGGAATCTGCAGAAACATGATCCGTCTGGTAATGGGAAGTGCGGCCGGAAGATGTATCATTCCGATCCAGGATTATCTGCAGCTGGATAATACGGCGCGGATCAACCAGCCGTCCACACTTGGAATCAACTGGAAATGGCGTCTGACAGAAGGTCAGTTTACAAAGGAACTGCAAAAAGAAATGCTGGCTCTTGCCACCAGATTCGGAAGAAGAAACTGGACTCCGGATCCTGTGGAAGAAGAGGATGAAGAAAAAGAGGAAGCTTAAGTGTTGCTGGACTCGGAGTGAACAGTAATGCCTGAACTGCGTTAGAGTATGTTTGAAAAAGCTTTATCAGGAGGGAATTCTATGGAAATCGAGAGAAAATTTCTTGTGAAAAAAGAGAACCTTCCGGAAAATCTGGACCAGTATCCCTGCAAGGTGATCGAGCAGGGATATCTGTGCACAGAACCGGTGGTGCGGATCCGCAAGTCAAATGACAACTATTATCTCACCTATAAATCAAAGGGGCTTCTGGCAAGAGAGGAGTACAATCTGCCCTTGACCAAGGAGGCTTATGAGCACCTGAAGCCGAAGGCGGACGGAATCGTGATCTCCAAGGTGCGCTATGTGATTCCGGAGAAAGACGGTCTGTCCATTGAGCTGGATGTGTTCAAAGCACCTTATGAGGGACTTCTTCTGGCCGAGGTAGAGTTCCCCTCCGAAGAAGCCGCCCACGCCTACCAGCCCCCCAGCTGGTTCGGCGAGGATGTAACCTACTCCACTGAGTATCATAACAGTACCCTGAGCAGGAAAAATATAAACTAACAAATATGTTTCGTAAAAAATAGCTGTCGAGACTCGCCAAACGCCAAAGTACAGGACAGCTATTTTTTTATGCCTATATATTGCACCTTAAATTTTTTTATTTTATAATGAACCTTAACTGATGAATGGCTTACACGAGAGGAGCAAAAATTATGAAAATTGGATTTATCGGATGTGGAAATATGGGGTCTGCGATGATCGGGGGAATCCTGAAAAAAGGTGTGTTTGAGAAAGATGAGATTATTGTTTCCAATCTCACAGAAGAGGGAAGCAAAAGAAGCCGGGAAAAACTTGGGGTTGTCACAACTATGGACAACTGCGAAGTTGTAAAAAATGCAAATATTGTTATATTAGCTGTGAAGCCTCAGTTCTACGAAGAAGTAATCAGCCAGATCAAAGGCTGCCTGACACCGGATCACATGATCGTAGGAATCGCCCCGGGCAAAACCCTTGCATGGCTGGAAGAAAAATGCGAGCAGCCTCTGAAAGTGGTACGCCTGATGCCAAATACCCCGGCGCAGGTAGGCGAAGGCATGACAGGCGCCTGCGCCAATGACCGCGTAACCAAAGAAGATATGGACCAGATCCTTGCTATCACCAACAGCTTCGGACGCACAGAGGTAGTCCCGGAGCGTCTGATGGATGCAGTCGGAGCAGTCAGCGGATGCTCCCCCGCCTATGTTTTCATGTTCATTGAAGCAATGGCAGACGCAGCAGTTGCACAGGGAATGCCAAGAAAGCAGGCCTATCAGTTTGCTTCCCAGTCTGTACTTGGAAGCGCCAAGATGGTTCTGGAAACAGGCATGCACCCGGGAGAACTTAAAGACATGGTCTGCTCCCCGGCTGGGACTACCATCGAGGGTGTTCGCACCCTTGAGAAAAACGGCTTCCGCAGCGCCGTATTCGAGGCACTCCAGGCAGCATCTGATAAGGGAAAACGAATGTAACCCTTAAAATATTTAATCTTCATTTATAGTTGTAAATTATTAAACTGCAAATATATATTTATCAGAATAATACGTTTGCAGTTTGACTGATATGCAGGTTATGAGCAAGTTAGTATATCAATAAGTTGATTGTTCGGGAAATTAGCTTGTTGATACATTGAATTTATCAATAGGAAACAAATAATAAGGAGGACTTTCCCATGAGTAAAAAAGTATACATCTTTCTCGCAGACGGTTTCGAAGACATTGAAGGCCTGACCGTAGTAGACCTTATGCGAAGAGCCGGAATCACCATCACCACAGTATCCATAAAAAATACAAAGCAGATTACAACTGCCCACGGCATCACCATGTTTACAGACCAGACTTTCGCGGAAACAGACTTCACGGATGCAGACATGCTGGTCCTTCCGGGAGGACAGCCTGGCACCACCAACCTTGGCGCATTTGCACCTCTCACCGATCTTTTGAAAAACTTCTATAATAATGGAGGAAAGATCGCAGCCATCTGTGCAGCCCCCACCGTATTTGCCCAGATCGGACTTTTGCATGGAAAGAAAGCAACTGCATATCCATCCTGCATGGACGGATTAGGAGATGCAGTACGCCTGGAGGATAACGTAGTTGTGGACGGCAATATCACCACAAGCCGCGGTCTTGGAACTGCCATCGACTTTAGTCTTTCCCTGATTTCCCAGCTTCTTGGCCAGGAAAAAGCAGACCAGATCGCGGAATCTGTAGTATATAAGTAGGAATAACCGCCAAAAACCCTATTTTTTTCAGGAATAACAGGGAAAACCATAAAAAAACACTGGTGTTTTTAATCTGGTTGTGCTATACTTCTACAATGACTGTAATAATAGGGGGAAACCCTGCATTATGATTGAAAAACGGACAATGTCTATCCGCTATGCACATGCGGCTGCATTGGACCTGACATTTTACCTGAATATTAAGGAGGAACACGAAAATGAGTTTACAGGTGGAGAAATTAGAGAAAAACATGGCGAAACTTACCATCGAAGTTTCCGCTGAAGAGTTAGACAAAGCAATGGAGAAAGCTTACCAGAAACAGAAAAGCAGAATCAGCCTTCCAGGATTCCGTAAAGGAAAAGCT
>CAVJRB010000157.1:15465-16705 GCA_963651655.1 bacterium
CTAGAAAGATGATCGAGAGCATGTACGGTAAGGGAGTATTCATGGAAGACGCTGTGAATTCTCTTGTACCGCAGGAGTACAGCAAAGCAATTGCTGACTGCGACCTTGAGATCGTTTCCCAGCCAGAGATCAACGTTACACAGATGGAGCCAGGAAAGGCACTCATCTTCACAGCTGACGTTGCTACCAAGCCAGAGGTTACTCTTGGAGACTACAAGGGAGTAGAGGTTCCGAAGACTGAGATCGCTGTAACAGACGAGGAAGTTGATGCAGAAGTTAAGAAAGAGCAGGATAAGAACTCCAGAACAGTTGTTGTTGAGGACCGTGCAGCAGCAAACGGAGATATCACAACAATCGACTTCGAGGGATTTGTTGACGGCGTTGCATTTGACGGCGGCAAAGGATCTGACTATGCTCTTACACTTGGATCCGGCACATTCATTCCTGGATTCGAGGATCAGCTTGTTGGCGCTAACACAGGTGATCATGTAGAAGTTAAGGTTACTTTCCCAGAGGAATATCAGGCAAAAGAGCTTGCTGGCAAAGAAGCAGTATTCCAGTGCGACGTTAAGAAGATCGAGACCAAAGAGGTTCCGGAGCTTGACGATGAGTTTGCTAAGGACGTATCTGAGTTCGATACTCTTGCTGAGTACAAAGAAGACGTTAAGAAGAACCTGACAGAGAAGAAAGAAAAAGAAGCAAGAACTGCAAAAGAGAATGCAGCAGTAGATAAAGCAATCGAGAATGCACAGATGGATATTCCGGATCTTATGATCCAGACCCAGTGCCGTCAGATGATGGATGATTTCGCAAGAAGAATGCAGCAGCAGGGATTATCCATGGATCAGTACTTCCAGTTCACAGGCCAGAGCATGGACAAGATGATGGAAGACATGAAGCCGCAGGCTCTTAAGAGAATCCAGACAAGACTGGTTCTTGAGAAGATCGCTGAGACAGAGAATACACAGCCGTCTGAGGAAGAGATCACAGAAGAGATCCAGAAGATGGCAGACGCTTACAAGATGGAAGCTGACAAGATTAGAGAAGCAATCGGTGAGGACGGAATTGAGCAGCTGAAGAAAGACCTGTCTGTTCAGAAAGCAGTTACACTGATCGCTGACGCAGCTGTTGAGGCTGAGAAAGCAGCAGACGCTGAGTAATCAGATTTGAAAGAAGGCACTCCTGACAGGCTCGGGAGTGCTTACCTGATAAGAAAAGAGGGAATATATGAGTTTAGTGC
>CAVJRB010000158.1:0-4087 GCA_963651655.1 bacterium
TCCTCTGTGTCTGCATTGAGCACCAGGGGCTGACTTAAATCCAAGCTGAAGATTCCCATAATAGACTTGGCATCTACATAATATTTTCCGCTCTGCAGATCCATGTCGCAGTCGAATTTGCTGCAGATTTTGTTGAATTTATCGGCGTCCTGCATGGACACGATTTTCACGTTTAATTTTACCATCTTCTAATATCTCCTTTCAGGGATTATGCGGCTCTTCTTTCATCTAATTCCTTGATGATCTGCGGGTAAATTTTATCAAGGTTATAGAACATCATGGTGATAATTGTTGCGATGTTCATCACGATGGGAACCCAGATGTACATAGTTGTGATATAGTTCTGTGCAGTTGCAGACTGTACGGAGAGAGCTGCGTCAAATCCGCCGAACTGAAGCAGGGCTGCTCCGATACTGCTGGCAATTGCCATACCGACTTTTCCAATAAATCCGTTTACTGCGGAAAGAGTTCCGGCCGTATTTACACCGCTCTTCCACTCACCATAATCAACCGGGTCAGGCTGCATTGCAAAGTGCATGCTTCCCTTCAGTCCGTATCCTGCAGCTGCGATCACTGCACCGCCGATCAGCACCGGTACATTGGTACCGCCAAAGAAAATGATGAGAAGACCGCCTGCATGTACCACGCTTCCTCCGATCATCAGGTTTCTTTTGCTTGTCAGCTTTACAAGGAATGGAGCCAGAAGGTTGGTTACGATCGGTACCAGTGTTGTAATGGTTGCAACGATCTGGACCATGCTGGTGTTCTGTACTACATAGGTAAAATAGTAAATAACTGCACTTGCCTGAATCACATATCCGCCGAAGAACCATACAATGTTCAGCGCAAATAATTTCCACGGGCCATTGTGAAGCAGACAGGAAATGTTTGCTTTCAGGCTGACTTTTTCTGACTGTACCATAACACGTTCTTTTGTGTTAAAGAAGCAGAAGAAAAATACCAGACATCCGATCACACCAAAGATGATCATTACAATACGAAAGCCCAGTGCTTCATTTCCGTTTCCAAATTTATCTACAAGAGTTAAGGCAAAAGCACTTACTACAGTAGAACCAACAGAGGAGAAGAAGGTTCTGCAGGAAGCAAGGACAGTTCTCTCGTGCGGGTTTTCGCTAAGCGCCGGGAGAATGGAGGCCATTGGAATGTTGACAATTGTATAGGATGTTGACAGTAAAATATAAGTTACATATGCGTAGATCAGCATTCCAGTCTGTCCTATATCCGGTACTGAAAAAGCAAGGACTGCTGTTACGCCAAAAGGAATGGCTCCAAATAAAATCCAGGGTCTTGATTTTCCCCATCTGGTGTTTGTCTTGTCAATGAGATAGCCAACGATCAGATCGGACACACCGTCAATAAATTTGGTTACCAGGAACATAATGCTGACTGCTCCTGCATTTTCACTTTCTTTTCCACTTCGTTCATTTTCATTACCTCCGTCTTTTTATGGCTTTACTTTACCTTTTTTTACAGGTTTCTCCAATTGTGATTTTTTTTGCGAAATACTGATTTTTTTTACGATTTATTTTCGGGAAAATATGATCTTTTCTCATGCACCTTCGGGCAGTTATTGCTTTTCTTATAAAATCAGATATGGTATACTCAGCTTATCTACAGACAACGCAATGAGGATTGTACTATGAAATTAACCAGAAGTGAATTTCAGAATTACATACATTCTTACGAACAGGATGAGATTTTTTACCGGGATCTCTATTTTGCGGAAAAAGAACATCCGGAAACTTTCCTGGAATATTGCCAGGGGCTGGACAGGGAGCTGATCACCAGCCACAATCTGTATGTGCCTGCTCTTCAAAAAGAAGCCTGGTTTCCTTATGTGGAAGAGAATGATATATTTCATGATTTTAACGGCAATATTATGCTCAGCAAGCACTACCGTTATTCTCCAGTTTTTATACATGAACATGAATTTTTCGAAATTCTGTGCATTTACGATGGAACTGCACACACCGATATCCAAGGAATTTCCCATACCTTACACACCGGAGATATCTGCATTATTCCGCCTCACACCAAGCACAGCGTGAGTATTTTTGATGACAGTGTGGCTTTTAATATTCTGGTACGCAGTTCCACGTTCCAGACTACCTTTTTCCAGACGCTTACTGCAGACAGTGCACTGGCGCATTTTTTTGCACATGTGCTGTATCACAAAACAGAGGGGAATTTTCTGATTTTCCATACGGGAAACGACCAGATTATTATGGAATCTCTGGAGAATCTTTTCATGGAATATTTAGGGCATGAGAAATACAACTATACCTTTCTCAATTCTATGCTGGTTCTGTTCTGGGCACAGCTGCTTCGATACCATGAGAATGATATTGAATCTATCCTCACCAAAGATACTGCCGGCAGCTCCATGACTGAGATTCTAAACTTCCTGAACCATAATTACCAGACTGCTACTTTAAGCGGCACTGCTGAACATTTTGGCTACAGTGTTTCTCATTTCAGCACTTTGATCAAGGAAGGTACCGGGCGCACCTTTCTTCAGATCATACGGGATATCAAATTAGACCAGGCCTGCCGTGCCTTACGAAAAACTACTTTAAGTATCCCTGCCATCTGTGAGCTGGTAGGATATGAGACACCGGAACATTTTATGAGAACATTTAAGAAAGCATATGGAATGACACCAGGAGAGTATCGCAAAAAGCTGTCATGACATCAAGTGAGGACTGACTTATGAAACTGACCAGAAAAAAATTCCAGAATTATATACATGCTTACGAGGCCGATGAAATTTTTTACCGGGATCTGTATCTGGCGGAGAAAGAGCATCCGGAGACATTTATGGAATACTGTCAGAGCCTGGACAGAGATATGATCACACAGCGCAAGCTTTATGTTCCTGCCCTTCGCAAGGAGGGGTGGCTCCCTTATTTGAACGAAGGGACTTTATTCCAGGATTTTACAGGGGATATTATGCTTTCCAAACACTACCGCTACACTCCTGCCTTTGCCCATGAGCATGAATTTTTTGAAATTATGTGTATTTATGACGGTACGGTAAAGACCACCATCCAGGGGATTCCGCATACTTTGCAGCAGGGAGATGTGTGCATTATCCCACCTCACACCAGACACAGCGTGAGTATTTTTGATGACAGCATTGCCATCAATATCCTGGTACGGACTTCCGCTTTCCAGTCCACCTTTTTCCAGACACTGACTGCGGACAGCGCACTGTCCCAGTTTTTTACCCATGTGCTCTATCACAAAACAGAGGGGAATTTTCTGATTTTTCACACTGGAAATGATAAAATTGTTATGAAATCTGTGGAGAAGCTTTTTATAGAATATCTTGGACATGAGAAATACAGCTATACTTTTCTCAACTCCATGCTGATCTTATTCTGGGCTAAGCTTCTTCGCTACCACGAAAATGATATTGAATCCATCCTCACCAGGGAGACTACAGGCAGCTCCATGACCGAGATTCTGAACTACCTGAACCAGAATTACCAGACAGCCACCTTAAAAGACGCAGCTGCGCATTTTGGCTACAGTTCCTCTCATTTCAGCAAATTAATAAAGGAAGGTACCGGGCGTACCTTCCTTCAGATCATACGTGATATTAAGCTAAACCAGGCCTGCCGCGCCCTCCGGGAAACTACACTGAGCATTCCAGCCATCTGCAAGCTTGTGGGGTATGAAACAACAGAGCATTTCATGCGCACCTTTAAGAAAGCGTATGGGATGACACCGGGGGAATATCGGAAAACTTCCAGTTCGCTTTTGGAAAAATGAATGGTTCAGGTCTCATGCATCAGTTTTCCTAACACGGATTCGTCCTGGTTTTACTTTCCAAGCAACTGCTGAAGTTCTTTGATTTTCTGATGAGCTTCCTCTAATTGCTGTTCTTTAGATTGAAGTGCTTCTTGCTTCATGTTCAACTCTGTGCTAAGTGAATCAATTGTCTCCTGCTTTGTATTCAACTCTACAGCCTGTGAATCAATTGTTTCCTGCATCTGGTCTACCATGTACTGCACGGTGTTTCGGTCAAGTATTTTAAGTTCTGCTGAATACATTTCCATCATCC
>CAVJRB010000159.1:0-5347 GCA_963651655.1 bacterium
GTACAGCAAAAGAAGATGCATAAAGTGCATCACCATAGCCCGCATGAAAATGCGGGAATAGTTCTCTGTCGTTTTCTTGCGGCGAAAAAAATCATATCTTCTACATATCTGGTGCTTTTTGAAAAAAGAATAAAGTTCTTTTTCACGGGCGGGGGCAAAGGTGCATTCCCGCCCGGCACAATTCCGAAAATCATATTTGGTTTCAAGCTGTTCCTTATCTTTCAAACTGGATCAGCTTTTTTTATATTTTCCAGGAGTGGTTCCCTTGTATTTCTTAAAAGTACGGATAAAATAACTCAGATCATTAAAGCCGTTGCGATAGGCAATATCCGTTATGGAATCGTCTGTGGTGGAAAGCTGGTAGCAGGCCTGCTCAATGCGCTGGCGGTTCAGATAGTCCATAGGAGTCTGATGGGTCATTTCCGAAAAGAAGCGGCAGAAATACTTGGGGGACATGGATACGGAATCAGACAGCTGCCCCAGGGTAAGAGGAGAAGCATAGTTCTTTTCAATAAATTCCACTACCTGCTTCAGCTGAAGGATCCTCTTGTAATCCCGGCGGGCTTTGGGCTGGCTGTCAAGGTAGTAATGATTACCAAAAACAATACCGAAAAAGTGGTAAAATTGTCCGATTACAGAAAGCTCATATCCAGGCTTTTTCTCCTCCATAGACTGAAAAAGGGAATTTACAGCCGAAAGAACATCCGGATAACGCTGGTCAAAGTGGTGAAAAATCAGAATATCCTGGTGGACGATCTTCTGGATGTAATCCGCACATACAGAATTCAGCTTCAAAAATACGTTCATATCAAAGACAATACACTGATAGACACAATTGACAGGAATTCCGGAATGCAGGATTCCACTGTGGACAAAAATCACATCACCCTGCACTGCTTTAAAACTTTTTTCGTCTAAAGTGACGGTAAATTCTCCGGTGAGAATGCGGATGATTTCATATTCCACATGCCAGTGGTAAGACATCACATATCTGGGATGGCTCTGGTCAATGTGGTGAAACTCAAAAGGAAACTCATAAGTCCCTCTGGGACGGTCTTCATTCTGATCTATAATCTGCAAAATCGCTCCTCCTTCCGCAAATTTATAGAAATTTTATCATTTCGACAGAAAAGGTGAATATTGTACTATTATTTGCTATTATAACACAAGTAATTTTCCAGAATCAATCATATAATGTGAGATATGAGAGGTTAAGGGAAATCAGAAGAATTGCTGAACCCCTGACAGCACCCAGGCGCAGAATCTGACGCAGAAAATGTTTATAAAAAGCAAATTTTATTTATAACAGGAGGTATGAACTACTATGGCAAAGAGCAGATTAATCGGAAGCTACCCTGTAATCGGTATCAGACCGACAATTGACGGACGTAGAGGAGCCCTTGACGTAAGAGGATCCCTGGAAGAGCAGACCATGAATATGGCCAAATCCGTTAAGGAATTATATGAGGCAAACTTAAAATATTCCAACGGCGAGCCTGTAAAGGTTGTAATCGCTGACACCACCATCGGACGTGTTGGTGAGGCTGCTGCATGTGCTGATAAATTCAGACATGAGGGCGTTGATATTACAGTAACCGTTACACCTTGCTGGTGCTACGGCGCAGAGACAATGGATATGGATCCGCAGACCATAAAGGCTGTATGGGGATTCAATGCAACTGAGAGACCAGGTGCTGTTTACCTTGCATCCGTTCTTGCTACACATGCACAGAAAGGTCTTCCTGCATTCGGTATCTACGGACATGAAGTTCTGGATGCTGATGACACAGTAATGCCGGAAGATGTCAAAGAAAAAATGTTAAGATTCGGACGTGCAGCTGTTGCTGTTGCAACCATGAGAAACAAATCCTGGCTGCAGATCGGTTCCGTTACAATGGGTATCGGCGGATCTATTATCGATCCTGATTTCATCGAGTCCTATCTTGGAATGCGTGTAGAGTCTGTTGACGAGGTTGAGATCATCCGCCGTATGACAGAGGGCATCTATGATCATGAAGAGTTCGACAGAGCAATGAAGTGGGCAAAAGAGAACTGCACCATCGGCTTTGACAAGAACCCGCCGGAACTTCAGATGACAGAAGAGCAGAAAGAAGAGCAGTTTGAGTTCGTAGTTAAGATGGCAGTTATCATCCAGGAACTTATGAATGGATGCGACAAGCTTGATCCGAAATTCTCTGAGGAAGCAATCGGACACAATGCCCTTGCAGCTGGTTTCCAGGGACAGAGACAGTGGACAGACTTCTATCCGAACGGCGACTTTGCAGAGGCTATGCTGAATACCTCCTTCGACTGGAACGGAGCAAGAGAGCCATACATCCTTGCTACAGAGAACGATGTACTCAACGGCCTTGGAATGCTGTTCATGAAACTCCTTACCGGACGTGCTCAGATGTTTGCAGACGTTCGTACATACTGGAGTGCAAACGCAGTAAAACGTGTTACAGGATATGATCTTGAGGGCGTTGCCAAAGAGAACGATGGTATCATTCACCTGATCAACTCCGGTGCATGCTGCCTTGACGCTTCCGGTGTTGTGAAAGATGAGAACGGCAACGGCGTAATGAAAGAGTGGTGGAACGTTACAGAGGAAGATCAGAAAGCAATCATGAAAGCTACTACATGGAACGCAGCTGACAACGGATACTTCCGTGGCGGTGGATTCTCCTCCAGATTCGAGACAAGAGCTACCATGCCGGCAACTATGATCCGTCTGAACCTTGTAAAAGGACTTGGACCGGTTCTTCAGATTGCAGAGGGTTGGACTGTAGAGCTTCCGGAGGATGTATCTGATACACTTTGGAAACGTACTGACTATACATGGCCATGCACATGGTTTGTACCGAGATGCGATGGCAAAGACGGCGCATTCAAGAGTGCTTATGACGTTATGAACAACTGGGGTGCTAACCACGGCGCAATCTCCTATGGACACATTGGCGCAGATCTGATCACAATGTGCTCTATGCTGAGAATCCCGGTTTGCATGCACAACGTACCGGAAGCTGATATCTTCCGTCCGGCAGCTTGGAATGCATTTGGAATGGATAAAGAAGGTGCAGACTTCAGAGCTTGCAAGAATTATGGACCTCTTTATAAATAATTAGCTTTTTATAATCGCCTTCTTTCTCCCCCAAGACTTCGAAAGAAGGACGCAAAAGAGCGGGAACCTAAATCCCGCTCTTTTGTCGTTCAAGAAGTAAAACCACTCTTATCCAGCTCGAATCCTGGAAAAATAAAGAAAAAAGTGGTTGCAACTTCTTGGTGATGTGGTACAATAAAGACTAGCATAAAAAAGTATATAACAGGGAAAAGGGGACATTTATGAAGAAAAAGCTGGGATTGCTGCTGGCTGTGGTTCTGACCCTTTGCATGTCTGTAAGCGCTTTTGCAGATGCAGGGAAATCACAGCAGGTAGATTATAAAACCGATTATTATATGATTGTGGAATCACCGGACGGCGGAGTGGATATGTTTTCTGAGGCAAGCGCTGACAGCCCGAAGCTGAACGATGAACTGATTCCCAATGGAACTGCCATCCATGTAGAAGGAGAGAGCAAGGACGATGCAGGAAACCTGTGGCTGTATACACAGCTTCATGGAATGTTTGGCTTCCTCGAGGAGAAATATCTGAAGCCCGCAACTCTTGCAGAGGCTGTTGCTTCTGAGCTTGCCCTGTATGGAAGTACAGATGTGAATTATGACATTACCGTAAATGCCAAGGAAGATGGTTCTGTTTCCCTTTATAAGGGACCTGGCAAGAAATACGGCACAGTATCCGGCGGCTGCAACATTGCCAACGGCGAGAAATTACATATTGACGTAGAAGTTGACACAGGTAAGGATGGCATCTGGGGTAAAACCACAGCAGGCGATGTATCCGGCTGGGTTGATATTGCACAGGCTACTAATACAGAGCAGAGCACTGTAGAGCTGATTCCTGACACTGCGCAGGCAGCAGGAGAGACAGGTACAGCTGATCCTGTAGATGCGGTTACAGGTACGGATGAGACTGACGCCACAGGTACTGAGACTGGTACATCTGAGGGGACAGAGTCCCAGGCTGAGGATGGAATTGATATGAATTCTGAAGTGGATGCCCAGTCTGTTGGAAAAGCTGTAGCAGACACCCAGGCAAAGGTGACTGCAACTCCAAAGCCAACCAGCACTAGCACCCCGACCCCGGAACCAACTAATACAAGTACACCAACTCCGGAGCCAACCAGCACCAGTACACCGACCCCGGAACCAACTAATACAAGTACACCGACTCCGGAGCCGACCGAAACCAGCACCCCGACCCCGGAACCGACTGAGACCAGTACACCAACTCCAGAGCCAACCGAAACCAGCACACCGACTCCGGAGCCGACTGAGACATCGGCACCTACAGAGAAGCCAACTGAGGCAGCGACTCCTACTGACAGCGCAGGCCAGGAAGCATCCAGTGAGAATGTGGAGAAGACATCTTCCGGCATGACATCACTGATCTGGATTCTGATTGTTGTAATTATCATTGGAATCGCAGTTGTGATTTGGCTCCTTAAGAAAAATAAAAAGGACAATGATTAAGTAAATAAGAACACAAAATAAAAGCTCCGCCGGAATGAAAACGGCGGAGCTTTTTGATAGGAGGCTGTTATAAAACAGCAGCAAGGCTGCATTCTTTCATACAGTCTAGAGCGTGTTTGAAAAATCATTCCCGCAATCTGCACGCCCCACTTTGCGGGAGATTTCACCCGAATTCGGTTGTCGTAGCCCGCTACGACGCCCTCATCCGGGCAAAATCTCCCACAAATTGTGACGCACATCTTGCAGAAAGCCTTTTTCAAACACGCTCTAGAATTAATTGTTGATAACAACACCCTTCTGAAGCATAACGTTTGCGTAAACTGCCTTCTCACCGGTAGCGATGATGCAGTATGCTTTCTTGGCTTCTTCGTAGAATGCGAAGCGCTCGATATTTCCAACGGCGTCTGCGCCGCGGTCGTCATGCTTGGAAACGATTTCCTTATAGGTATCCCAGATCGGGGTCTTAACCGGATCACCAGGCATAACTTCCATTAATGTTACCGGTTTCTCTACATAAGAATCAAGCGGGATAACAGTCAGGATCGCATCCAGAAGCTCTGGAACGCCATGTCCGTCACAGCGTACAACAACTGCATTCTTACCCATGGATTCTACAGGGAAGTTGCCGTCTGCGATTACAATACGGTCGCTGTGTCCCATCTCACATAATACCTTTAAAAGCTGTGGTGAAAGTATTTCCGGAATTCCTTTTAACATAATTTAATCTCCCTTCGTTCTTCCTCGGAGAACCGAAATC
>CAVJRB010000159.1:5357-8918 GCA_963651655.1 bacterium
GCCTGAAACTTACTCCGGTTCCGAAAGTATTCTACTCTATAAATTACCCTTATTTAAACAACATTTCAAGTTAAAATTTTACGAAAAAAGATGAAATATTTACAGTTGACAGGAACTGGCAAAAGAGTTATTATGAACTCAAACGGAAACGTTTCGGTTTTCCGAAAAACGAAAGCTTACAGCCTGTCCGGCACAGGCAGAAGGAGGAAAATATGCCACTTGTTACATCTAAAGAAATGTTACTGAAGGCTCAGCAGGGAGGTTATGCAGTAGGTGCATTCAATGCAGAGAATATGGAGATGGTGAAAGCAATCATCCAGGCTGCAGAGGAGCTGAAGGCACCGGTTATGATCCAGACTACCCCGTCTACCATCAAGTACGGAACTCTGGAGACCTATCAGGCAATCGTTGCAGCAGAAGCTGCCAAGGCTTCTGTTCCTGTATGCCTGCATCTGGATCACGGCAGCAGCTTTGACCTTGCGATGAAGGCTCTCAAGACCGGATATACTTCTGTTATGATCGATGGTTCCAAGCTGGATTATGAGGGCAACATCGAGGTAAGCAAGAAGGTTGCAGATGTTGCAGCATCCATGGGAATCCCATGCGAGGCAGAGCTTGGCAAGGTTGGCGGCAAGGAAGACGATCTGGTTGCTGTAGCAGATACCAATACAGATCCCCAGGAAGCAAAGGAATTTGCAGAGCGTACAGGGGTTACCTCTCTTGCAGTTGCGATTGGTACCGCTCACGGATTCTATGTAGGAACACCAGTCCTTGATAAGGAACGTTTAAGCGAGATTCGTAAGGTCGTAGATATTCCGTTAGTTCTTCACGGTGCTTCCGGACTTAGTGATGAGGACGTAATGGACTGTGTCAAGAGAGGAATCTGCAAGGTGAACTTTGCTACAGAGCTTCGTGCAGCATACTCCAAGGCAGTAAGAGAGACACTGGAAGATGAGAAGGTATTTGACCCGAAGGCATACGGCAAGGCTGGAATCGCAGCTGTGAAAGAGCTTGTAATGACCCGTATGAAGGTTTGCGGCTGCGACGGCAAAGCTGAATAAGAGGCAGCCCTATGGCAGCAACGATGAAAGACATTGCCAGACGCACAGGTCTTGGTCTGGCAACGATCTCCTCTTATTTTAACGGGGGTAATGTAAGGGAGAAGAACCGCATCAAAATCGAAGAAGCCATCGAAGAATTACACTACGAAGTGAATGAGGTTGCCCGCGGACTGAAGACCAACGCCACGAAGACTGTGGGGGTTGTGATCCCGGAGCTGAATAACGTATTCTGCGCCGAGATCATCAGCGGCATGGAAGATATTCTGCGCAGTCATGGATATGCAGCCATTGTCTGTGACTGCAGGACCGATAAGAACCTGGAGAAGGAAGCGGTGGACTTTCTCACCAGGAAGCGTGTGGACGGAATCATCAATATGCCTGTGGATATGACAGGCTCCCATCTGAAGGAGTTTCAGAGAACCGGGAAGCCCATTGTGCTTATTGACCGTATGATCCAGGGACTTTCCTGTGACTGTGTGCTGGTAGATAATGAGATGGCTGCCGAGAAGGCAGTTACCATGCTGGTGGAACAGGAGCATCACAGGATTGGGCTGATCGGCGGTCCGGATGAGATTTTTACAGCCAGACAGCGTATGCTGGGATATATCAAGGCGCTGAAGAAGCATGGCATTCCTGTTGACGAGAAGCTGATCTGTCACGGGGATTACACCATTCAGGGCGGAGTCCAGGCTGTGGAAGCCCTGGTGAAGGAGAATCCGGATATGACCGCAGTTTTTGTCACCAATTACGAGATGACTATGGGAGCTGTGATCGGATTGAATGAGATGGGAGTATCCCTGCCAGAGGAGATTTCCATGGTGGGCTTTGACAATCTTCCCTTTGCCCGGGCCTGTCGCCCGGCACTTACCATTGTATCCCAGCCCACAGAGAAGATTGCCCGCGAGACAGCCCAGCTGATGCTGGCGCGTCTTGAGGGAAAGGAAGACCTTCAGGAGCCAGTGGTGCGGAAGCTTCAGACCGATATTTTTATGGGGAAATCCATAAGGAGACAAGGATGAGCAAGAACTATTTATTAGGAATTGATATTGGAACCAGTGCCTGTAAGGTGGCTGTGTTTGACAGAAACGGACAGGTAATGGCTTCCGCAAATGGAGACTATCCTGTGTATTATCCCAGGGAGGGATGGGTTCAGCAGAATCCGGAGGAATGGTGGCAGGCTGTGTGCGGTGCCATAAAGGAATGCTTAAGCAAAGGGGAAATTTCCCCGGAGCAGATTGCAGGAGTGGGAATCGACGGACAGAGCTGGTCAGCCATAGCCATTGACAAGGATGGAAATGTGCTGACAGATACACCAATCTGGATGGACACCCGAGCACAGGAGATTTGTGACAGACTCAATAATGAAATCGGCAGCGAGAATATTTTTGAAGTTGCCGGCAATTCCCTTCAGCCTTCCTATACTACAGCGAAGATTCTGTGGTATAAGGAGAACATGCCTGAAGTATACAGCAGAATCTATAAGATTCTTCAGTCCAACAGCTTTATTGCCTACAGGCTGACCGGTGCAGTGACACAGGATCTTTCCCAGGGATATGGACTGCATTGTTTTGATATGCGCACTGGTACATGGGATGTGCAGATGTGTGAGAAGCTGGGAATCCCAATGGAATTTCTTCCGGAAATCGTTCCCTGCGATAAAGTTGTAGGAACGGTAAATGATAAGGCAGCATCCCAGTGCGGTCTTGCAGCAGGCACTCCGGTAGTAGCCGGCGGTCTTGATGCTGCATGCGGTACACTTGGAGCAGGTGTGATCCATCCTGGAGAGACACAGGAGCAGGGCGGACAGGCTGGCGGTATGAGTATTTGTACCGATACCTACAAGGCAGATCCAAGCCTGATCCTGGGATTTCATGTAGTGCCGGGACAGTGGCTTCTTCAGGGAGGCACCACTGGAGGCGGCGGGGTTATGCGCTGGTTCGAGCGGGAGTTCGCTGATTTTGAGAGAAGCCGCAAGGAAGAGACCGGCAAGTCTTCCCTTGATCAGCTCAACCAGATTGCACAGGAAGTACCAGCCGGAAGTGAAGGTGTGGTATTCCTTCCTTATATGTCCGGAGAGCGTTCCCCAATCTGGAACCCATATGCCAAGGGTGTTTTCTATGGCCTTGATTTTTCCAAGACCAAGGGACATATGGTAAGGGCCTGTATGGAGGGCGTTGCATTTTCCCTTCGCCACAATCTGGAAGTGGCAGAGAAGGCTGGGGCTCAAGTGAAGGTGCTCCGTGCAATGGGCGGATCTGCCAATTCCCTTCTCTGGACCCAGATTAAGGCAGATATAACAGGTAAAGATGTAGTAGTGCCTGCTTCTGACACAGCGTCCACTTTAGGGGCTGCGATTCTTGCAGGAGTAGGTGTTGGATTTTATAAAGATTATGAGGAAGCGGTTTCCCTGACTGTCAAGGAGACAAGACGTCACCAGCCGGATCCTTCCAGGAAAGAAGTTTATGACAAGGCATACCGTACATACAGAGAACTTTATGAC
>CAVJRB010000160.1:0-2933 GCA_963651655.1 bacterium
CCTTTAGCTCTGGTTTTAGAGGTAAATATTTAGAGAAAAGCCTGAAAAATCAATGTTTTAGGGCTTGACATTATAGGAAGGAGTAACAGATACTATGGAATATGTAACACTTTCAAACGGTGTCAAAATGCCGATCATGGGCTATGGCGTATATCAGGTAACCAAGGATGAATGTGAAAGATGTGTTCTGGATGCATTAAAAGCCGGTTACAGAAGCTTGGATACAGCCCAGAGTTATTTTAATGAGGAAGAAGTTGGATCTGCAATTGAAAAATCCGGCGTTCTCCGTGAGGAAATCTTTCTTACCACAAAAGTATGGGTTGAACACTATGGATACGATGCCTGCAGAAAATCTGTGGAAGACTCCCTGAAAAAGCTGAAAACAGATTATCTGGATCTGCTCCTGCTTCATCAGCCTTTCTCTGATTATTACGGAGCATGGCATGCACTGGAGGATTTATATAAGGAGGGCACTGTACGTGCCATCGGTGTCTCCAATTTCTATCCGGACCGTCTTGTAGATATTGCTTCTTTTGCAAATATCCGCCCAATGGTCAATCAGGTCGAAACCCATCCTCACAACCAGCAGATCGAGGCTAAGAAATGGATGGATAAATATAATATTCAGATTGAAGCGTGGGCTCCATTTGGAGAAGGCCGCGGAGGTTTGTTTGGAGAGCCTGTTCTGAAGGAAATCGGCGCAAAATATGGAAAAACAAGTGCCCAGGTAATTTTACGCTGGCATATCCAGAGAGGCGTTGTGGTAATCCCGAAATCTACTCATTATGAACGTATGGTTGAAAACCTGAACGTATTCGATTTTACACTTTCCGCAGAAGATATGGAAAAGATCACACAGCTGGATAAGAAAACCAGCTCCTTCTTCTCTCACTATGATCCAAATATGGTAGAATGGTTTGCAAAAATGGTGGAAGAGCGAAAGAACAACCACAGAAGTGAATCTGAGAAGAAAAACTGGTAACGACTAACAAATAAACCAATCTGCATTTACCCCCTTCCCTAAGAAAGGCGGGACTGAAAAAAATCAGTCCCGCCTCATTTTTTATTCATGATAAAATCTGAAAAAGCAAGGGACTTCCGAAGAAGCCCCCTGCTTAATATGGAGGTATGTTACTTGATTTTATCAAATCATTCGTTGCTGTTGTTTTCTTCTGTGACTTCTTCCACAACCTGGATCATCATGCTTTTGCGTTTTTTGTATCCTTTGCGTACTACAAATACTTCAAAGAGGATCAGCAATACAGCAAGTACAACATCAACTATAACAAGGATGATCTGCCAGATCATAGGTCCGGAGGTCAGGTTCTCTTCCTCGAATCCACGGCTGTTTACAGCTGTGTAAAGGATGTCGTGGCATGCGTCACGCATATGGGAAACCGTTACCGGGTTCTTGGTATCTGTAATATAGTTGGTGGTTACATCACGGTTGATCAGACAGCTGGAGCCGCCGTTATAAATGGAACGGGTTGCATCCATATATCCGAAATCTGCAAAGTAGTCTGTGATAACAGCACCCTTGAAGCCCCACTCATTTCTGAGCACATTGATCAGAAGCGGTGTGCTGGCTCCTGCCCACTGGGTACCAATGTAGTTGTAAGAAGACATCAGTGCGGTTGCACCGCCCTCTTTTACTGCGATTTCAAATGGTTTCAGATAGAGCTCACGGATCGCCTGCTCATTTGCCCACACGCAGATCATTTCCCAACGGTTTGTTTCCTGGTCATTCAAAGCGAAATGTTTGATGTAAGCATAAACACCTCTGCTTCTTGCGCCCTGTACTGCATTTGCTGCAAACTTTCCGGAAAGAAGCGGATCCTCTGAGTAATACTCGAAATCACGGCCGCCAAATGCGGAACGGTGGATATTCATAGCAGGAGCATACCATCCGGATACATTCATGTCATCTGCCATCATACCGATGGTTTCACCAAATTCATATGCCAGCTCTACATTCCAGCTGTTTGCCAGCATTACCTCAGCCGGGAAGCCGATGGAACCAACGCCTGTAAAATTGTTGTTCAAGGAAGCCGGACCATCCAGGTCTGTAGTCGCAATTTTGTCAATGCTCTTTGCCGGAGCAGTCTGATAACCGCCAAGGGCGATCATATCAACCATCTCATCAATGGTAAGATTATCAAGAAGGTCATCCCATTTTGCGTCATCATAGTCAGCGCCGCGAAGATCCAGAATGGTAATATCATTCTTGGCTCCGGTTGTCGGCATGGCCACACTGGAATCTTCCTCAGGCTCAAAGTTTGAGTTGTTTACAAACTCTGCTTTGGCATCCTCAGGCATACTGTAGGTAGTCGGTGCTGCCAGGGCTTCCTCATAGTTTGCGAAGCCGTCTTTTCTGGAAAGATAGGTGAGATCGCCTTCTGCAAAATCAAACTGATTTTCTGCTGTGACCACATCTGTAGATCTGGTATTGTTTTCATCATAAACAATGGCATCTGTTACACGGTAGATCTGGGAATCAATCTGATCATGGGAATCAGAGTTAATGGAAATCTCATAATTACCAGCTTCCAGAACATAATGTCCGGTACCGCTTTCATCATAAGATGCCATATCTTCCGCGGTAAAGGAAATGGTTACAGTCTGGGATGCTCCCGGATCCAGCAGATCTGTTTTCTCATAAGCGATCAGGTTTGCAGAAGCTTTCTCGATTCCGCCGTTGGTGTATGGCGGATTGTAGTATACTTCTACAACATCTTTGCCTGCCACATCTCCTGTATTGGTTACCGTTACATCAAAGCTGATGTTTCCAGCATCGTCAGAGGTAAGTTTACCCATCTCCTGTTCAAAGGTTGTATAGCTAAGTCCATAGCCAAATGGGTACTGAACCGTGTCCTCGTAATTGATGAGGCCTTCTTCAGCTGCTGTTTCATAGAATTTGTAGCCTACATAAATAC
>CAVJRB010000161.1:0-540 GCA_963651655.1 bacterium
ATTCTGAAAGACTTCCTCGTCAATCTCCAGATCTGTAAAGTCATCTGTGTAAATTATACCATCAAGCAGCTCCACCCGGATAAAGTCAGGTAGATTCATAATATCGTCGCAGGTATATAAGCGTTTGGCCATAATAGCACATCCTTCCATGTTCCATTCGTTGATCTACTGCCTTCTTGATGCAACCGTTTACGGATTCATCGGCAGCAGCTTCTCTTCGATTAATGATAAGAGGAGCTGCCAGATATGGATTGACTTTCTTCTGGAAGGTGGGCGTTTAGTCGGAGACTGTATCGCCATTTGGAAGAATAAAGGAGGCAACGTATTTGCAACCTGCCACTTCAGCAACCTTTTTTAATTCTGCCGGAGTGAAGCCCTCACGTTTCATTTTTTGATTAAAGGCTTGGGGGCTGCTTCCGTATAAACGGGCTAACTCTGAAACACTTATATTTAATTTAACACACAGAATTTTTATCTGCTCAGATACAGCCAAGATATCACCTCTTTTCTTATCAATATTATAAATGAAATTGTTTATAT
>CAVJRB010000161.1:550-3412 GCA_963651655.1 bacterium
GTTGACAACATAAACAAAAACGTTTATATTATAATCATCAAAGGAAAGGAGGCAAGGAAAACATGAAGCAGATAACCAGTATCAGGAAAGCGGTTTGTACAATGGCAAATGAACTGAAGAAAGAGGGCTATTCTTTATCCCAGGCATTCCGGAAAGCATGGAAAGTTTATCGTAGTGGTAAACAGATTAGTTTGGGTGAAGCTCTTCACTGCGCCTGGTTATCAGCTAAGGCTGAGGAAGTTAATGCCAACTGTATTGAACAGAACAAGGCTGCTGCAGGCATTACAGAGGAAACAAATACCTACACCGGAGGATGGAGGCAGTTAGGCTATGAAGTCCTTCATGGTTCCAAGGCATTGTTTAACTGCTGCCTGATCTAGGAAGCGGAGAGTATAATGTGCGCTACAGTTCAACAAGTTTGTAGATTTTAATGTGAAATTTGAAAAATGAAAAGGTGGGAATGGATGATGAAGGTGTTTAGAAAAGTAAAAACGAAAACAGATACTTTTTCGGTAGGTGATCAGATTATAGTGAAATTAGATGGTTTTGGAAAATTCACCGCAACAGCACAAAAAGAAACAGAAAATGGAATTTTGTTTTTCTTTGATGATTGTGTTGCTGAACGTCCAATGAATGAGAAAAACAATGAAGAGTTTAACGCTTCTGATTTGTGTAAATGGATGAACACGATATTGCTTGCTGCTTTTCCTTCAAAAATCAAAAATAGACTAATGCAAGATATAAGCGGAAACTTTTTAACTGTTCCAACATACGGGCAGGTTTTTGGTTGTGATGCAGAAGATGAATGGGATAAAGAAAATATAATAATTGATTCAATACAGCAGCTTCCACTGATGGCAAATCGTAAAAATCGTATCTGTGATTATAAAAGTGATTGGTGTTTGTATTGGCTACAGAATCCACTAAAACAGAAATGTAATTCTGCAAGTTTCGCAAGTGTCGATTCCAATGGTACTGTGGGTTATACTAAAGTTTCTACATCTATTGGTGTTCGCCCAGCTTTCACAATTAAACAAAATGTGGACAGGTTTTCAAGTATAATAAAATGAAAGAAGGGGTGATTCTTTCAGAGGTGGAGTTGATAAATTTATATAATATTTGGGATCTTTCAAAAAAGGAGGTGCGATAGATGTATAAAAAGAATGAGATAACAGAGGAAAATGCAGTTTGTAAAGTTATGAATATTAAAGAGCAGAAAAAATATAAAAAATACCGCATTGATGAATGGCTTAGAAAGAAAATAGCGGAAAAGTATAATGAAGATGATATAGATAATCCGCTTCTAAGAATTGATGTAAAGTTTGATGAGCTTAATCCAGATGCACAAATAGAATTACTTGGTTTTGCAAAAGGTTATATATTGATGGGAAAAAGTTTGCCTTTAAAAAAAGAATTATGGGCTGTTTTGGAGATGGGAAATTCAGAAGCGTGGAAAGAAATTGAAGAATTTACAGACTCACTTATTATAAATGGGAAAGTACATAAACAGAGTTTAGGGACATGATTTGATGAAAAAGAAATTGTGTCGGTGCAACTCTTGGAAACGGAATTCTGGAGCTGGTGCGGCCCTGCTGCCGATTCCTGGAATACTGCTTTAACAGTTTGATCGGGAAGGGCAGCAGTCGAACCGGTTTCTTTTTTACAGGATGTGATTTTATGGATGATACAGAATTTAAGCAGATGCTTGCGGAGCTGATCACCAAGGAAGAAGTTTCCCTGCAGGTGAGCAGCAAAGAGTTTTGGCAAAGACATGAGGAAATTATGGAGCTGATCCGGAACGTTGGCGGGAAGGAGTAAGTATAATGGCAAGAATCCCATCAGGAATGCGAAAGAAGGAAAATGGCTTATTTGAGAAACGTTTTACCGTGAATGGAAAGCGGTACAGCGCCTATGGCCACACTGTAAAGGAATGCGCTGATAATGAAACAGATCTGCGGGAAGCAATAAAGGCAGGACTGTACCATGCTAATAAAAATGTGATACTGGATGTTTATTTTAATGAGTGGGAGAAATCAAGGATAGGAGTTGTAAAGGACAGTAGCATTAAAATTGTTCGATCAAGATATGAGAATCACATTAAACCTACACTCGGAAAGACCAGGATCCAGAAGATTGAGAAACGGGCAGTGGTCCAGCTCCAGCAGGAATTGGCGAAGACGTTAAGTGCAACAATGGTAAACGCAGTTCTGGTTGTTCTGAAGTCTGTACTTAATGGCGCGGTTGAGGATGAGATCATTGGTAAAAATCCAGCAGCGACAGTAAAGCCATTAAGAACGGATGGGGGGCCTAAAGCAAGTGAGACAATTCACCGGGCATTGACCAGGGAAGAGCAGCAGGCATTTCTGCAAGAAGCCAAGTCGGAGTGGTTATATGAATTCTTCTGCTTTTCTTTGTGCACTGGAATGCGTCTTAATGAGATTACAGCTTTAAAATGGTCCGATATTGATTATATAAACAATGTGATCCATGTTACAAAGACAGTTACGTGGAAAAAGGGAGGAGGAATCGAGGAAACAGCTCCAAAGTCGAAGACTAGCAAGCGGGACATTCCCATGAATGATACAATCAAAAAGATTCTGCAGATGCAGCGGGAAAAGATGGGGATGGTTTACGGCGAGGTTTTTGTAAGAAAGCTAAGCAATAACATTTTCCTTGGGAGTAATGGATCCAAAGCTATTGCTTCAGCTACGGCAGGTAATTCAATAGCTTGCGTTTTGGAGCGCCTTAGGCAGCAGGGGATAGAGATTGAAAGGTTTACTCATCATGCCTTTAGGGATACATTTGCAACGCGATACATAGAAGAAGGCGGGAACATGAAGACGCTGCAAATCATCTTGGGAC
>CAVJRB010000162.1:0-2115 GCA_963651655.1 bacterium
ATTCCTGTGTATTACACTGCGCAATTTCCATCTCCATTAGCTGCATTGCCTGCTCTGGAAGCATTCCTTCCAGTTCTGCAATTGGCTTTTCTTTTGCAAACATGATAAACATTTCATTTTCCAGAAGCTCTTTTGCATAGGTTTCCAGAAGATGATGTCCAACTGGATTTTCCAGAAGTTCTCCTAATTTGGAATCCATATCATAGCGCTGTTTTTCAAAACAGGACTCTGTAGCATACTCATAGTGATAGTGTCCGGAGCCTAATATTTCCTCTTCTCGTTCCGGAAGGCTGACAACTGCTGTTGTATTGGCTGGAATTTCAATATCTGCCACGTATTTATGTGCAAGGCAGGAAATTTCACATCCAAGGGTTCCGTATACGGTTTCAATCTGCCCTTTCATTGACGGAATGTTTTTGATCAGCCGCGGTGCGATTCTGGATTTCTTATAGCCAGGTTCCAGAATCTGAAGACCAAGAAGATCATGATACATCCATCCTCCAATAGAACCATAGCTGTAATGATTCAGGGAATTCATTTCAAATTTATTAAAACTTCCGTCCGGATTCACGCCGTCCCACAGCTCCCACATGGTGGTAGCCCCCATTTTTACATGGTACAGCCAGGATGGGCAGTCTTCCTGAAGAAATACACGTCCTGCCATCTCATGTCTGCCGTTTTCTGACAAAACCGGGCAGAGGAACGGAGTTCCTGCAAATCCAGTAGTTAAATGTGCCTTGTGCTGTCTTAAATTATATAAAAGAGAATCCATTACCCTGCATCTGTCTTTTTCTTTTACAATATTAAAATGCAAAGCAAGAACACAGGCAGTCTGGGTATCACTTAGAACTCGTCCGGTTTTCGTGATATACTCATCCCGGATACTTTCTATTACTTCCTGATAAAGCTTTTCATATTTCTTCGCCTCTTCTGTTTTTCCAAGTACAGCTGCTGCTTTTGCGGTGAGCTTCACAGAATTGGCATAATATACGTTGGCAACATAATAAGGATCTGTAGCCCCCATTTTCTCGATCAGTTCCAGATTCCACACTTCTTCTGTGCGCTTCAGCATGGGACCTCTTGGAACATCCATAGATACCCAGTCGCCAAGCTGCTGCCCGGTTTTGATCAGGCCGGCCTCATCTGCCATATTTGTATAGTAATCCACACAGGCCATCATGCTTCCAAACTGATCTTTCAAAAAGGAAGTATCACCATAATTTTCATATAATGTCCATGGTACGATTACTGCAGCATCATGCCAGATTGCAATTCCGCCTCCAGGTCCCAGAATATTTGGAATGGTTGTAGGAACCCCCATTCCAAGTGACTGCTCATATTTTAGATCCTGCAGCCATTTTTCAAAAAATTTCGCTACATTCCGACAGCAGGCAGCTGTGGAAAGGAAAATCTGGGCGTCACCAGTATATCCAAGTCTCTCATCTCTTTGCGGACAGTCGGTGGGAATATCCAGGAAATTATCCCGAAGTCCCCATTCTATATTGGACATCAGCTGATTGACCAGCGGATTGCTGCATGTAAAGCTTCCTGTTTTTTCCAGATCTGTATGCATGACGCATGCAGTGAAATCTTCCGGATGAATCTCATTTCCAAGACCTTCTACTGCAATGTACCGAAAGCCATGGTAGGTAAACATCGGGTGAAACAGGTCTCCCCCGCCGCTGCAGATGAATGTGTCCTGGGCTTTTGCAGTACGAAGATTGGCGGTATAAAAGTTACCGTTCTCATCCAAAGCTTCTGCATGACGTATTGTTACTTTTGTCCCCTTTGGTTCTTTCAAATATACTTCCACGACACCTGTAAGATTCTGTCCAAAATCTATAACCACTTCTCCTTTTGGTGTCAGAATCAGCTTTTTGCCCGGAATTCTCTGGGTGATCCGCACTGGTTCATCCTGCTGTGCTCTTAAAACATCAATTGGATAGGAATACTCTTTTACTGATTTTTGCTCCTGCTCTCCAATGGAATAGTCAATAACCTCTCCATGGTAAATCTCGCTGTAGCGGTGGGCTTCTGTAGTGCTGATCCAGCTTTCATCCGTACAAATACACTCTTCTTTTCCATCTTCATAAGTGATAATCAGCTGCGCAATTA
>CAVJRB010000163.1:0-2038 GCA_963651655.1 bacterium
TACCGCAAAGTGGGGCGTGCAGATTGCGGGAATGATTTTTCAAACAGGCTCTAGAGCATGTTTGAATCCCTAAATACGAAAGAGAAATCATATGAGAACATTAAAATACGCCATTCTTGGCCTTTTAAATCAAAAAGAAATGACCGGATACGATCTGATGAAGCAGTTTGAATCCGCATTGTGCGAATTCTGGTCTGCCAAGCACAGCCAGATCTATCCGGAACTGAAGAAGCTTACAGAGGAAGGCTGCGTTGCCTACAGGCAGGAAGCCTCCGACAATGGCCTGGAGAAAAAGCTGTACCATATTACCGAAAAGGGACGGACAGATTTCATGTCCTGGCTCTCCTCAGAAACGCCGGCCCAGCCCACCCCTAAGGACATCTCTCGGCTGAAGATTTTTTTCTGCAGCTGCCTGCCCAAAGAAGAACGGAAATTTATGCTGGAAGAACAGGTCTACAGGCACACCGCCCGCCTGAAGCACCTTCAAAGCAACCAGCAGAAATTCTCCCAGGTTCCAGACAGTGATTCCAATGAATTCGGCGACTATCTGGTACTCATGGGCGCCATTATGCGGGAAGAAATGATGATTGAATGGCTGAAGAAATCCATCAGCCTGTTAAACTAAAAAGACATAACCTGTGTCCGGCATTTTCGTAATCAAAAATATCCTGTGCAAATATAGTCCTTATCACTATATCCGCCAGGATATTTTTTACGATCTGTTTTGTTTTATAATTCTATTTCTCTCTGTGTTTTCCCTGAGAAAGATCTTCCACAACTTTTCCATAATGCTTATCTACATCAAAGAATGCCATACAGATTACGCAGATCACAGATGTGATCACCGGAATCCATGCAAAAGCAACGTTAATGGAACTTAACGCAGAAGTACTCTGTACTTCCAGCTGTGCATTGAATCCGCCAGCTGCCAGAATCCATCCAAGAGCTGCTGTTCCAATTCCGGAGCCAACCTTCATGCAGAAAGAAGAAGCTGCATTTCCCATTCCTGCAGTACCATATCCATTGTACCACTCGCCATAGGTAATCGCATCCTGAAGACAGCCAAACATGGTAGCACCGCCGCATCCGAATCCGATTCCTTTGATTACAGAGGAAAGACAGCTCAGTGTATAGGAGGTTGTCAAACCGGAAAGTACAAATCCAGCGGTTGCAATTCCCATTCCTGCCATGAAAAGGTAACGTTTGCTGATTTTTTTCATCAGGAACGGTGTGATAAATAAGGTAATGATCTGGAAAATGGATAACAGATTGGAAACCATTGCATAATAGCTGTCACTTCCCATGTTATACATTGTAAAATAAACAGCGGAGCCAAAGAAACAGGACATCATAAAATACATGGAGAATAAGCTCACAACTATCAGCACCCAATATTTATTTTTCACAAGGCCCACAAGTCCTTTTACAAAAGACACCTGTTTTATCCCTTCTTCACTCTCCTCATGCACGCGTTCCTTGCAGGTAAAGAACATAAACATGTTCAGCACTACAAAGACAAGCATCAGGATCACAAAGGTAACGGTCCAGCCTTTCTGTGTATAGGCATCTCCGCCTCCGAAAAATCCGGTCATTTTCAGGACTACGGTATTGATGGTCATCGTTCCTGCTGTTGCAAGAAGGTTTCGGAAATTTCCAAGAAGGCCTCTTTCATACTGGTTCATGGTCATAAGACCCTGCATAGTAGCGTAAGGAACGTTGATTCCGGTATAAAAAATAGTGGAAACCAGGTTGTATGTAAGGAACATATAAGCGATCTGCACTTTGCCTGCAAAAGCAGAGGGCACGCTGAACATCAGAACGGTGCACACAGCAAGGGGGATACAAAGCCTTGCGATCCATGGACGGGCTTTTCCCCATTTGCTGTTTGTGTGGTCTACAATGTATCCCATTGCCAGGTCTGAAATTCCGTCCAGGAATTTGGAAACCGCAATAATCGAAGCTGCTGCCGCTGCACTTGCCCCTACCACATTTGTATAATAAACAAGAAGAAAGGCACTGATTGCTGAGTAAACAAGAT
>CAVJRB010000163.1:2048-3171 GCA_963651655.1 bacterium
TATGCAAAACGCTCCAGAAATGTAAGCTTTGCATCCGGATTCATATTTTCGTTTTTCATCTTTTTATCCTCTTTTATTTTCTGATATTATCAACATTTCTCAAGGGGAAACCAGCCGAAATCCACACATCTGCCGAAATCCCAGCTGTCCCAGCCAACCCAGCCGGGAGTATTTACAGTATCTGTAAGAAGCTTATAGCTCCAGTAGAAGTATCCGCTTCCTGCATTCCATGCATCTAGCTGTGCCTCTGCAACTGCCTGATAAATCTGCTTTTTCTCTTCAGCGCTGACCTTTTCCTCTGCCAGGCCTTCCACACCGTTTAAAACGGTCTGTCCGCCTTTGGTGTCGCAGCCCACTGCCAGGGAATTGAACAGACACCACTCGCCGCAGATTACAGGGAAATATTCCTGCATCTCCTCAATGTCTTTTTTCAGTTCTTTCACATGGTTTACATAATTTTCTACGTTCTGTTCGCAGCCTTCCATTTCTGCCAGCATCAGATACTGATGCGTATCCAGAACCACGTTTTTGTATTTATCTTCCCTCATGAAATCCTTCCATGCTTTTAAGCGAAATGCATCATGGAAAACCACATATTTCTCTTCCGGCATGTATTTACGGATCCGGTCATATGCTTCCAGATAAAATTCCCGGATAAATTCCATGGTATTTGGCTTTGTTCCTTTGGCTTTCTCAGAGTCCGCTGCCGGATAGCGCTCTGCTACCTTCATAGATTCCCACATATCCTCCAGAACAGGCTCATTAAGGATTTCAATTCCCCAAAGCCCTTTTCTGTGACCGTATCTTTTGGCCAGCCGCTCAAGAACGGTAAGCTCAAATTCTACCTCTTCCGGCTGCTGTGACCATTTGCATACTCCACTGACTCCTCCGTTGTCAAATCCATTCTGGCTGTCCGGTGCAGTATGAAGGTCAATCAGAATCTGAAGACCATATTTTTCTGCCCAGTTAAATGCTTTATCAAGTTCTTCGATACATCCGATAAACGGCTCTCTGTCTCCAAAGATAAAGTATGGAACCGGGATTCTCACTGCATCCATCCCCATAGATTTAATCCTTGTGAAATCCCTTTCGGTAATATACTCGGAACGGTGGATTTTGATCC
>CAVJRB010000164.1:0-866 GCA_963651655.1 bacterium
TGTCTGCCCCTTTTGCAGGGAAACAGCGTAAAGAGAGCTCTGGAAAAGAGCTCTCTTCTGCCTTATAAAGAAAAACGAAAGAACAGGGAGAGAACTATGAACGTACCCAATCATATTGCCATCATCCTGGATGGAAACGGACGCTGGGCGAAGGCCAAGGGAATGCCCCGCGGCTATGGACATGTAAAGGGCTGTGCCAATCTGGAGCAGGTCTGCTATGATATTAAGGATCTGGGCGTGAAATACCTGACAGTCTACGCTTTTTCCACAGAGAACTGGAAGCGCTCTAGGGAGGAAGTAGACGGACTGATGAAGCTGTTCCGCAGCTATCTGAAAAAGTGTATTAAGATTTCCAGAGACAATAAGATGAAGATCAAGATCATCGGTGATATTTCTGCTTTTGCACCGGATATCCAGGAGAGCATCCACAAGTTGGAGGAGTTTTCCAAGGATTACGATGAGCTGTATTTCCAGATTGCCATGAATTACGGAAGCCGTGACGAGATCACGAGAGGCATGAAAAAAATGGCCCAGGATGTAGCCGATGGCAAGCTTTCACCGGATGAGGTGACAGAGAGCAGAATCGAAAGCTATCTGGACACAGCAGGCGTGCCGGATCCGGATCTTCTGATCCGCACCAGCGGAGAGCAGCGGCTTTCCAATTTCTTGATGTGGCAGCTGGCCTACACGGAATTTTACTTTACCGATGTGGCATGGCCGGATTTCCACAAACCAGAATTAATACAGGCTATCGAGAAATATAATCAAAGAGACAGAAGATACGGCGGAGTGAAGGAGGAATAACATGTTTAAGACACGACTGTTAAGCGGAATCGTGCTGGTGGCAGTGGCGCTTCTTACCATTA
>CAVJRB010000164.1:876-2827 GCA_963651655.1 bacterium
GCTGTTCTTCACACTGCTTGGCATTTCCCTGATCGGAATGCAGGAGCTGTATAAGGCCATGAAGGTCCGCACAGATCAGTTTAACGCACTGGAAATTGCAGGATACTTAGGTGCTGTGATCTATTATGTGCTGATGGCAGCAGATTTTGAGAAATATGGAATGATGGGCGTTATTATTGCGTTCATGATCTTTATGTTTGTGTATGTATTTACTTATCCACGTTTTCATGCCGAGCAGGTAATGCCCGCATTTTTCGGCGTGGTATATGTGGCAGTGATGCTTTCCTTTATTTATCTTACCAGAAACCTGCCGGACGGCAAATTCCTGGTATGGCTGATCTTCCTTTGTTCCTGGGGATGCGATACCTGTGCGTACTGCGTGGGAATGCTGATCGGCAAGCACAAGATGGCACCTGTTTTAAGCCCGAAGAAATCTGTGGAAGGTGGAATCGGCGGCGTGGCAGGAGCAGCTCTTCTGGGCGTGATCTACGCAGCTGCTACAGGCGGCCCTATGGCAGAGTATGCCCTGATCTGTGCAGTGGGCGCCCTGATCTCCATGGTAGGAGACCTTGCGGCTTCTGCAATTAAGAGAAACCAGGGAATCAAGGACTATGGCAAACTGATCCCGGGACACGGCGGAATTCTGGACCGGTTTGACAGTGTGATCTTTACCGCACCTGCCATTTACTTCCTGGCGAAGCTGGTGCTGGGAATCTGATCCTGGAAACATGGATGCTTTGAGGTGAGGGTTCCCGGAAGTGGTTCATATTGAATTTGAGAGGATATTTACATGAAAAAAATTGCAATTTTAGGCTCTACAGGGTCCATCGGTACTCAGACACTGGATGTGGTAAGAGCCAATGGTGATATTGAAGTGCTGGGAATCAGCGCCGGAAGAAATGTAAAAATGCTGGAGGAGCAGGCAAGAGAGTTTCACCCTAAGCTGATCGCAGTGTGGGATGAGAATGCGGCAAAGGACCTGTCCGTCCGCCTTCAGGATATGGATGTGAAGATCGTATCCGGAATGGATGGGCTTCTGGAGCTTGCCCGTATGCCTGAGACGGACATTTTGGTAACGGCTGTTGTGGGAATGATCGGAATCCGTCCTACCATGGAGGGAATTAAGGCTGGCAAGGACATTGCCCTTGCCAATAAGGAGACCCTTGTAACAGCTGGACACCTGATCATTCCAATGGCGAAGGAATACGGCGTTCAGATCCTTCCTGTGGACAGCGAGCACAGTGCCATTTTCCAGGCTCTTCACGGGGAGAAGAAAGAGCAGGTGGAGAAGCTTCTGATCACTGCATCCGGCGGTCCTTTCCGCGGAAGGAAAAGAGATGAGTTAAAGAATGTAACTCTTGCGGATACACTGAAGCACCCAAACTGGGTAATGGGACAGAAGATCACTGTAGATTCTGCCACCCTGGTGAACAAAGGCCTTGAGGTGATGGAAGCCAAGTGGCTGTTTGATGTAGACCTGGATCACATTCAGGTGGTTGTCCAGCCAAAGAGCATTATCCACTCCATGGTGGAGTTTAAAGACGGCGCAGTGATGGCACAGCTTGGAACTCCGGATATGCGTCTTCCAATCCAGTATGCTCTTTACTATCCGGAGCGCAGATACTTAGAGGGAGAGCGTCTTGATTTCCACAAATTAAAAGAGATCACCTTCGAGGATCCAGATATGGAGACCTTCCTGGGACTTCCTATGGCAATGGACGCTGCCAGGGCAGGAGGCAGCATGCCGACTGTATTTAACGCGGCAAATGAGCTGGCAGTTAAGAAATTTCTGCAGGAAAAGATCGGCTTTCTGGATATTTATGAGATTATCGGACAGTCTATGGAAAGACATAAAAAAATCGCACATCCGGATCTGGATGAGATCCTTTCTGTAGAACAGGATACTTATCAGTGGATCGAAAGCAGGTGGTAAATTGAGAATTGTAGTTGC
>CAVJRB010000165.1:0-9756 GCA_963651655.1 bacterium
AGTCGGAGTTGGTCGTTAGTTCACCGGAGCGTTGCACCGACCTGCGTGGAATATCCGTTGCCCCAATGCGTCCCTTATATCTTCTTCACGCTCTCCCTCTCAATAAACTGCGTGCACATCTGCATCTTAATCTTAATCCCATCATTGTCCTTCAGCATATCCCGCAGTCTTCTTACAACCGCTCTGCCCATCTCCTGTTTCGGTACGCGTAAGGTGGTCAGCGGCGGGTAGGAAATAGAGGAAAAGGTCAGGTCATCAAAGCCTACAATCGAAATGTCCTCCGGAATCCGGATTCCGAATTCTGCCATAGCCTTCATAGCTCCCAGCGCGATCATATCATTATCTGCAAAAAACGCAGTGGGCAGCTTCACCCTCTTAGACAGCACCTTTTTCATATCCTCATAAGCCTCGTCAATGGTTGTTGACATGGTAAAAACATAATCCTTATTCAGACGCAGCCCCGCCTTCTGCAGTGCGGTCTGGTAGCCAGCCGAACGGGAACGGAAGGGCTTGATCCGGAATTTTCCCTGAAGATACCCGATTTCCCTGTGGCCGTTCGCGATCAGATATTCCGTCGCCATACGCGCGGAATCCGCATTGTTGATCAGCATGGCATCAAAACTCATATCCTCTTTCCAGTAATCGATCACAATAAACGGGCAGGTCATACCCCGGATCAGGTCAATATCTGAATCCACCATCTCTGTTCCCAGAAGAATTACTGCCGACGCCTTGTCATTCATGATCCACTTCGCCTGATCCTGATACCCGGGATCCCGTTTATCCAGGTTGCACAGCTGCATCTCCATTCCGCAGGCACGGCATTCCTGCTCTACCCCGGAAATCAGCTGGATAAAAAAGGGCGAATCCTCTACCACCGAGCCATCCCGCTTAAACATTACGAACTTCACCTTGCGGATATGATTTTCCTCAAAATAGCCCAGATCCTGTGCCGCTTTGAAAATTTTCGCAGATGTCTCTGCATTCACGCCTTTTTTGTAATTTAATGCATTTGATACAGTCGCTGGAGAAAATCCGGTGATCTCACTGATTTTCTTCACACTTACTTTCATATTCAAGTCCTCCTCTGTGAGTAAATATCCGCATACACATCTTTTCCAGGCCCTCTGAAAATTCTCCGCCGCTTCAAACAAAAAGACGCCGCAAAACTAGGTTCTACCTGTCTTTCGCAGCGTCTTCTCTGATCATGCTTTATGCCGGGAAAGCAACTCCCGCTCTTAAAATTATGTTCGGATAAGGTGTAAACTCACCTGTGCGGATCGCAAATTTGCACTGCGCGGACATCTTTTTCAGGTCTACGTGGTCAATTCTGCTCTCCTCAGCCTCAGGAAGGCTCTGCTGGATATATGCAAGAAGCTCCGGATTTTTTTCCTCGATCTCATTTGCAATGGTGTAGGCTTCCACTTCTGTTTCCGCCAGCACAGCATCCATTACCTGTTTAAAGGTAGGAACCCCTCCGCATACAACCAGATCCACGATCTCTACGCCTTTCGGAATCGGCATTCCCGCATCACCGATCATAAACAGATCTTTATGTCCAAGCTCCGCGATGCAGCGAATCAGCTGGGCATTTAAAATCCCTGATTTCTTCACGTTTCTTCCTCCTGCTTCTTCATTTTACTATAAATCTTTTTGTAAATTTTTGCAATATTTCCAAATGTTTATTTATTCTCATTTCTTGCCTGAAGTGCCATCTTTGCCTGGAGATTTCTCTGTGTCTGGTCGATTACGACTGCAAGGATGATAACCAGACCACGGATAACCTTCTGCCAGAACTCAGATACACCGCACATTGTCATACCATCGTTGATAACACCGATAACGAATGCACCAACTACAGTTCCGATGATAGTTCCGGAACCGCCGCTCATGGATGTTCCTCCAAGTACGGTAGCTGCGATCGCGTTCATTTCCCAGCCATCACCAGATGCAGGATGTGCTGCGGAAAGCTGTGCAGTGTTGATCATACCAACCCAAGCTGCGCAGAAACCGGAGATCATGTAAACGATGATCTTGATCTTGTCTGCTTTGATACCGGAAAGACGGGCGGATTTCTCATTGCCGCCGACTGCAAGTACATACCATCCAAATGGAAGCTTCTTCAGGATAATAACGGAAATAATTGCAAGCACTGCGAAAATGTAAACACCGGTGGGAATGCCTGCGATGTTGCTTCCAAGGATCTTGAAGCCTGTGTTGCCAAGTCCGTCATAACCTTTGATATCGGAGAATGTTGCACCGTTGGAACGAAGGTTTGCGAAACCACGGCAGATGTACATGGTACCAAGGGTAGCGATAAATGGTGCTACGCCTAATTTTGTTACAATAAGACCGTTGACTGCACCGATGGCACAACCAACAACCAGCATGGAAATAATGATTACCGGAACGCTGAAGTAAAGGGTTACGCCAGCGAATTTCAGTGTGATACCTTCCTGGATCATACCGCCGGCAAGCATACCAACAAGTCCGACTACAGAACCAACGGAAAGGTCAATACCTCCGGTAATGATTACGAATGTCATACCAAGTGCCAGGATTCCGTACAGGGCTACGTGCTTTGCAACCATAGTCAGTGTGGAAGCTGACAGGAATGTAGTTCCTTTTACAATACTGAAAAAGATGACCAGGAGTACCAGTACGATAAAGGTACGTCCTTTTAAAAGGGTCATTAATAACTGATTATTGTTTGATTTTTTGTTATTCATTATTCTGCTCCTCCCCGGTTTACGCATTTCTTCCGGTTCCAAGTCCGGCATAAGATGTACGTACAAGTGTGTCTTCTGTAATCTCATCTCCGGTCAGCTCGCCGGTCTTTTTACCATTGGACAATACACAGATTCTGTCTGCGATCGCCATGATCTCTTTCAGCTCAGATGAGATCACAATAATGGAAAGTCCTTTTTCCGCAAGGTCATGAATGATCTCAAAGACCTCAGTCTTCGCACCAATATCAATACCACGGGAAGGCTCATCCAGAAGCAGGATCTTCGGTTTGGTCAAAAGGCCTTTGCCGATTACAACCTTCTGCTGGTTTCCACCGGACAGAGACAGGATTGGAAGTCTCTTATCCGCCACTTTAATATGGATATCTTTAATCTGCTCATCAACTGCTGCATCCTCTGCTTTTTCATTAAGGAACAGACCTTTTACATAATCCTTCAGAGAAGAAATAGAGGTATTCTTGCCGATATCAAGAGTCTGAATCAGGCCCTGGCTCTGACGGTCCTCAGGTACAAGAGCAAAACCGTTCTTGATCTGGGTGGCAACATCTTTGATCTTCAGCTTTTTGCCTTCGTAAAATACGTCTCCGGTGTGCTCCGGGTGAAGTCCCATCAGACACTCAAACAATTCGCTTCGTCCGGCTCCCAGAAGTCCGTAAATACCAAGGACTTCGCCTTTTTTCAGGTCAAGGCTTACGTGGTCAAGGGTCCAGCCGCCGCCTTTTTTCGGAAGGCAGAGGTCTTTGATTTCCAGAACCTTGGGCTGTTTGGAAAGATCGATGCTTCTCTCGAAACGGTGATACTGGGTGTTCTTTCCAACCATGTTCTCTACGATCCAGCTAAGCTCAATGACTTTTACATCTGCGTCCGCAACGTATTTTCCATCTCGAAGAACGGTAACGTGATCGCCGATCTCCATGATTTCTTCCAGACGATGGGAAATATATACGATGGAAATTCCGGTTTCCAGAAGCTCTCTCATGATTTTGAAAAGAACCTTAACCTCTGCTGCGGAAAGGGAGGATGTAGGCTCATCCATAATCAGCACACGTAAGTCATCCTGGTTCAGGTTACGTGCGATTTCTACCATCTGCTGCTGTCCAACACGAAGGTCTCCAACCATAGTATCCGGCGGGATCTCATGCTCCAGGCGCTTCAGGATTTTCTTAGCGCCCTCTGAATGGGCCTTGTCATCCAGGAAAAAGCCTTTCTTTTTCTCATGTCCCATGAAAATATTCTGATATACCGTCATATTCGGGAAAAGGGAAAGTTCCTGGTGGATAATGCCGATACCTTTTGCACGGGCTGCATTGGTATCCTTGAAGTATACTTCCTGGCCATCCATGTACATCTTACCTGCTGAAGGCTGCTCGATTCCGGCGATCATCTTCATCAGGGTGGATTTTCCGGCTCCGTTCTCTCCGATCAGAACGTTTACCTTGCCTTTGAGAAGGTCGAAGGAAACCTGGTCGAGAGCTTTGGTTCCGGGGTAAATCTTATCAATTTTTTCACAGTGGAGAACAACATTCGGGTCATCAAACATAATGCTTCCTCCTTTTATTCAATCGTCAGCTCAACTGCTGTAATAGATACTGCATCTTTGCCGGCTTCTGCGCCGCCTGTGAATGTAACAGTCTTGCCAACTACGCTTTCGTCGATTCCAAGTGGATCAATCACCTGTGCAAGCGCCTGCTTGTTCAGGTCTTTTCCATAGCTTGACCATTCAGTCTGGTTGGTGAAGCTCTCAAAATTCTTAAGAGACTGAAGATCACGGATTGCGGTACTGGAGTTCGGTCCGTCTGTACGCACCTGAACTTCTGTAGTTCCGGTGTAGCCGTCCAGTTCCACTACAAGATAATGTTTCGGGGTGTCTGTATTGTATTCTTTAATTGTTCCTGTGCCTTTTACTGCTGTTGTTTCTGTAACGCCATCACCATTTAATAATTCTGCAAGGTCCTGTGCATTTCCGGAAATATCTTCCACAACGGAAGCCCAGTCACCTTCGGATTCTGCGGCGGAATCGAATTCTACTTTTCCTGTATAAGAGCCTTCTTCTCCGATCGGAACTACGGTTACAACACCGCAGCCAGTAAAGGTTACTGCTGTACATGCGGCCAGAACTGCCAAAATTCTTCTGCTTTTCATAATTTGTCTCTCCCTGCTTTCTATTATAAAAGGCGGCGCTGGCGCACCGCCTTCTAACATCGCTTTAAATAAAACCCGCTATATCAGATTTCAAATCTATTATTCTGCGTCTGGCTCTGTGTAAACGAATGCGTTCAGACAATCTGTATTATCAGCTGTGATTGCTACACAAGGAACAAGCTGTTTCTCTTCTGCCGGAGCAGTTCCGTTAAGGTAAGCGTCTGCCTGCTCAACTGCCATCTCAGTGATTAGAGCGATCTGCTGAAGAGCTGTTCCAACCATGTCGCCAGATTTGATGTAAGCGTTTGCTTCGTCAGATCCGTCAAGACCGATGATCTTAATGTCATCACGTCCTGCATCGATGCAAGCCTGAACAGCACCGCATGCCATTGTATCGTTACCGCAGATGATACCAGTGATCTCTGGATTGGACTGAAGGATTGCTTCTGTCTTCTCATAAGCTTCTGTCTGATCCCAGTTAGCGGACTGCTGAGCTACCATCTCAAGATCTTCGTACTCGTCGATTACGGAATGATAGTTGTCAGAACGAACCTGGCAGTTTGTATCGGACTCAAGTCCAAGGAGCTCTGCGTATTTACCTTCATAGTTCATAGCCTCAACCCAAACTTCTGCGATTGCTGCTGCACCCTGTGCGTTATCTGCAACGATCTGTGCTACTGCAAGTCCGGACTGGTTGATCTCACGGTCGATTAAGAATGTAGGAATTCCTGCATCATATGCTTTCTGAACTGCCTCGATGGAAGCGTCTGCACCAGCGTTGTCGCAGATGATTGCTGCTGCGCCGTCGTTGATGGCTGCCTCGAAAAGCTCAAGCTGTGTAGCAGCGTCATCATCATGGGAAGCACATTTTACTTCGTATCCAAGTTCCTCAGCTTTCTGTGTAGCGATTACCTGCTCTGTGTTGAAGAATGGGTTGGATGTGGAAGGTGTGATACAGTAAATAATATTGCTTCCGCCGCCTGGAAGTAACTCGGTGTTCTCTTCAGCCATTACCGGAACTGCCATTAAACCTCCAACCATAGCTGCTGTCATTACCAATGCCATTGCTTTTCTTGCTTTCATAAAATACGTCCTCCTTGAAAAAAATATATTCTGTTTTTGTTCGGTTGCGCTCCGAACTGTTGATAATTTGATTATAAACATTTACATAAAGATTTCAATATCCATTTTAGTCTTATATGTTATTTTGTATGTATGCACAAGGTTTTTGGCTTGTTTTTAGTTACTTTTTACTATAAAATTGTGTATTTTTGAACTTTTCAACTGTTTGTTTATGTAAATATTTATATAAACATTTATATAAATTTTAAGGGAGCGGATTTTGGTCCGCTCCCTTTTGGGGTCGTTTATGTAGTTTTGTTGTCAGGTTTTATTTATAGCATTCCTAATTCTTTCTTTACTTCATCGGCTCTTGGGATAGACGGGGTGGCACCTGGTCTGGATACTGCAATGGAGGATGCTTTAGCTGCCATTCTCAAAGCTTCCTGGATGGATCTGCCTTCGATGGTTGCTGCGATGAAATATCCGGTGAAAGTATCACCGGCTGCTGTGGTGTCCACTGCTTTTACCTTGAAAATGTCCTGGAATACTTTTTCCTTGCTATCGTAGTAAACGGCACCGTCGCTTCCCAGGGTAAGCACGAAGCGTGCGTTCGGAAATTTCGCTGCCATGGCATCCAGGATCTGGTCTTTATCCTTGCATCCTGTGATCTGCTCGCCTTCGATTTCGTTTACAAGGAAAAGATAAACTTTACTGAGGTCGCAGGTGCTTAACTTGTCGTCAAATGGGGACGGGTTCATGACGATTTTCATCTTTTTCTCATAGGCCTGGTCGATGATGTAGTCCAGCATGTTGATCTCGTTCTGCAAAATCAGGTAATCTCCCTCACCGAAATCTGCCAGAACCTCATCCACAAATTCCTTCGTCTGCATCTGGTTTGTGCCGCCGTAGAGGATAATGCAGTTCTGGGCATTTTTGTCCACCTGGATCATGGTATGGCCGCCTTTTACCGGAAGTCTGCGGATGTATTTGGTGTTTACTCCTGCTTCCTTGCATGCTTCAAGAAGAATATCTCCATCTGTTCCCACAATTCCAGCGTGGTATACCGGAACGCCAGCCTTTGCCAGCGCAATGGACTGGTTCAGCCCTTTTCCGCCGCTGAACACCTCCAGCTTGGATGAGTGCTGTGTCTCGCCTCCAACAATAATGTGGTCTACGGAATAGACGTAGTCAACATTTAATGAGCCATAATTTAATACCTTCATGTAAAAACCTCCGTTCATTTGTTTCACTTTTTACTGTACGGAATTTATCCGGACAGTCATTATGGTTCTATTATGTTGTACAAATTGGGACTCGTCAACTGTATTTTTTGAAAATTTTCTCAGCTATGGAAAAATTACGCATTTATAAAATCGCTCTTAATGTGAAAAAGGGGATGCTAATTAGACAAAAAAAATTGGAGATGCCGGCCATCAGCCATAACATCTCCATACTAATAACAATTTTGATTTTAAACCAACATATAAATTGCAATGCATACCGAAAATACTGCTACGAAAATTTTCAAGCCCTGGACGGGGACTTTGCCGGCGAAGCGGCTGCCGAGCCAGACGCCGATGCCGTGGGTGATGATGATCAGGGCCAGGAGGCCGAGGGCGCTCTTCCAGTCGATTCGGGAAAGATAGCCGATGCAGGCTGGTACTGCGATGAAAACGGAATCAAAAAGGGCTACGCCTACCGCGATTCTGGCGGAGACGCCGCAGGCTACCAGGAGGGGCATTACCAGGACGGGGCCGCCTGCGCCGGACAGGGAGCAAATAGCTCCGGTGATAATGCCGAGGAGGACGAGGAAAATTACGTTGTCGGTGATGCCGGAGGATACCTTGCCCGAATTTCCAACTGCTTTTCCCTTTGAAACTTCTACGTTCTCCGCACTTTCGCCTTCCCCTGCCGGGCTCATACTATTTGATTTATTTGCCGCACTACTTTGTATTTCACTGGTTACCTGACAATCTTTCTTACTCTGTTTTTCCCGTCTCTTCTCATTCCACATTCTTACCAGAATGGAGGCTCCGGAGAACAGGACCACCAGGTAAAGGATGGTTTTCGCCGTGCTTTTTTCAATCATGGACTGGAGGAAAACGCCGCCGATGGCGCCGATCAGACTGCCGATTCCAAGCTTTACGGACATTTTCACATCCAGATTTCCAGCCTTGTAATAGTTCCGGGAACCGATGATTCCGGATACCAGGAAGGCAAGGAAGCTAAGAGCCAGCGCATAAGTTACGTCAAATCCAAGCCCGCCTGTATACAGCATCGGCAGAAGGAATCCTGCAATTCCGCAAATTCCAATACAGCCGCCCACTGCCATATTCGCTGCCGCAATTATAATAATGGTTAGTATTGTTAATTCACTCAATCTGTTACCTCCCCAGAAGTAAAGTACTCTCTTGCCTGCCACATGATTTTCTCCTCATCTAATGTCAGCACCTGGCGGTTTCGCATAAGGATATTACCATTTACAATGGTGTTTTGCACGTCATTTCCGCAGACACATTCCAGAAGTGTGTTCACACGATTATTGGTAGCAAACAGCTGAGGCTGATTCCAGTTGATGGCGATCATATCTGCTTTGAAGCCCTCTTTCAACAGGCCGAACTCTTCTTCCCCAAGTGCAAGCGCTCCGTTCCTGGTGACAATTTCCAGGATTTTTTTTACTGGCATTACCGCCGGGTCTGCGTTTTTCACCCCCCAGAAGGCGTTCATGACAGAGCGGAAAATCTTCATCTCATTCCACAGACTAAGTCCGCCGTGAGCAGCGCCGTCAGTTCCAAGACCTACGGTGATTCCTCTTTCCAGAAGATCTGGAGTATTCGGCACACCTTTTCCACAATTGCTGAACGGACAGTGCACCACTTTTCCACCTTTTGCAGCCAGAAGTGCACGTTCCTGTGGAGAAAGCATAATCCCATGAGCTGCAACAAACCGATCATTCAGTGCATGAATGGAATCCAGATATTCCACCGGACGCAGCTTATATTTTTCCAAAGTGTAATTCACTTCTCCCGCATATTCATTCATATGTGCCTGGAAAAAGGTATCTTTTTCAACAGCTCTTGCCGCTGTTTTTTCAATTAAATCCTGGGAACAGTTCATCAACGCACGAAGGGAATAGAAAATTTTCAGGTTCCCTTTTCCGTGAAATTCCTGGTAAAGACGGTCCTCTGTTTCCAGCACTTTCTCTGTAGTCTGACGGATGGAATCCGGGAAATTTCCCTGGTCCATTGCGGAATGGGAAATGGCGCCGCGAAGGCCGGATTTGGCATAAACGCGGGCAGCTTCCTCCATGTAATAGCTGCCTGCATCGATGAATCCTGTAGTACCATTTTTTATCATTTCCACCGCCGCAAGTCCCGCAGAAAGACGCATTTTTTCCGGTGTCAATGTGCTCTCAAAGGGAAGCATAATCCGGGTCCAGATCATAGGCAATTCATCCAGAACCGCACCCTTAAGCAGCTGCTGCCCCGTATGCATATGCCCATCCACAAGCCCCGGCATCCAGAGAAGTCCTTCGCCATCAATTACTTCTTTAGGCTGGAAATCTTCGCATTTCATCCGAATTTCAGAATCTTCAGCGAAGTTTGCTAAATTATTCTCCGCACCTTCTTTTTTCCAAATCTTCAGGATTTTCCCATCCCCAATTGCAATGGAAGCGCCATCCTGCACCTCATAATTTTCATCCAAATATGAAGTATTTTTTATCAATACATCACACGATACTTTTTCTTTCATATTTATAATCCGCCTTTCTGCGAAAGGCACCAATGCGTCATGAAACAGCCTG
>CAVJRB010000166.1:0-5706 GCA_963651655.1 bacterium
CGATAGAGCCGATCATACTGGTTTTGTGGCTTTTGCCCTCTTCTGAAAAGCTGAGAAGGCCCATAATAAATCCGTACACGGAAAGAAGAGTGGCAAAAAGGCCCACTCCTCCTACTAAAAAGCCCAGGCTGCTGTCCAGAAAATAGGCCAGGGCCACTGCCGTTATAAACAGCAAAAAGGACGCCGCTGCCAGGCCGGCAGACAGCTTCCCTTTTTTGGCTTCTTTTTTCTTTGTAAATGAATATCTATATCTTCTTGCCATAATGGAATTTTCTCCTAATATGATTGCAGATGAGAAACAGAACATATCCAAGGGCTGCCCCAAGGGTGTTCAAAATCATATCATCCACATCAAAACATCCGACCTTCGTGACAAGCTGGATCACTTCTACCGTCAGACTTAATATAAATCCTGATATGCAGATGAGAAAACCACTGTTCATTCTTCTGAAAATAACCGGAAGGATAAACCCGAAAGGTAGGAAGCCGATCACATTTCCGAAAATATTGGTAAATACCGCAAATGCGCCCAGCTGTTCCCGGTATACCCAGAATCTTCTGATTTCCACAAAAGGCACCAGATTATACCGATACACCCGTTCCGCCTGCGCCACCCTGCCGTACTCCTCTGAAAAGAAGAGAAAGTAGATCAGCAGGATCACATAGACTGCAAACAACACGATTCCCATACGGCGAATCATCGTTTTCGTTTCCTTTTTCAAAACAATCCCCTTAAATCATCATATCGGATTTGCCCTTCAGAAGTCTGGCACCGTTCACGATCATAAGAACTCCGGTTGTAACCCCGGTTACCAGGGTAATGATTCCAAGGGCAATGCTTCCGGCTCCCACGCCTGATACGATCTTATAAAGCTTCTCGCTCATCAGCAATTTCCTCCTTTTACCATTATTCTGCGCCGTACTGGCTGTAATATGCATCAATGGCTGCTTTTAAAGTGTCGTCGATGATGACCTTTCCTTTATATTCTTTGTTGTAAAGATGCTCTACCACCTCTGCCATAGTAACAATGGCAGTTGTCTTCAGGCCATATTTCTCCTCGATCTCCTTGAGGGCACTCTTGGTTCCCTGGCCGCGCTCCATGCGGTCTACGGATACTACAAGACCGATCGGGGATACATCTCCCTGTGCCTTGATGATCGGCAGAGTTTCCTGAATGGAAGTTCCGGCTGTGGTAACATCCTCGATAATCACAACCTTATCGCCGTCCACGATAGGGCTTCCAAGAAGGATTCCCTTATCACCGTGGTCCTTTACCTCTTTACGGTTGGAGCAGTAGCGGATATCCTTGCCGTACTCCTCGCTGATCGCCATAGTTGCGGCAACCGTCAGCGGGATTCCCTTGTATGCAGGTCCGAAGAGGACATCAAAGTCCAGTCCGAATTTGCTTTCGATTGCTTTTGCATAATACTGACCCAGTCTGCGAAGCTGTGCTCCAGTACGGTAAAATCCTGTGTTTACGAAAAACGGGGTCTTTCTTCCTGATTTTGTAACGAAATCTCCGAATTTCAGTACGTTGCAGTCGATCATAAACTCAATAAATTCCTGTTTATACTGTTCCATTTTTATGTCCTCCTTAGGTCTTATCCTGTTTTATCTGAATTATTTCACACAGCCAATGAGCTGGTTAATGTCTTCTACTTTCTGTTTCTCAAGGAAAGCCTCCATGCCGTCCACAACCTCCTGGGTAGTGTATGGATTAATGAAGTTGGCAGTTCCTACAGAGACTGCGGTGGCACCTGCCATAATAAACTCCAGGGCATCCTCTGCGCTTGCGATTCCGCCCATTCCAATGATCGGGATCTTCACCGCATTTGCAACCTGGTATACCATGCGCACTGCAACAGGCTTCACAGCCGGGCCGGACATTCCTCCGGTTTTATTGGCAAGGGCAAAGGTTCTGCGGTTAATGTCAATCTTCATTCCTGTGATGGTATTGATCAGGGAAACCACATCTGCTCCGCCGCTCTCTGCTGCACGGGCCATCTCTGTGATGTCGGTTACATTAGGGCTCAGCTTCATGATCACGGGCTGCTTGGCATATTTTTTCACTTCTTTTGTGATTGCTTCAAGTGCCTTTGGATTCTGGCCAAAGGCAATGCCGCCCTCTTTTACATTGGGGCAGGATACGTTGATCTCCAGCATATCCACTGGCTCATTGGCCAGACGCTCTACTACCTCACAGTAATCCTCTGTGGTCTTTCCGCACACATTTACGATAATCTTTGTGTCGTATTTCTGAAGGAACGGGATGTCTCTTTCACAGAAAACATCGATTCCCGGATTCTGAAGTCCGATGGCATTGAGCATGCCGCCTGTTGTCTCGGCAACGCGAGGGGTAGGATTGCCCGGCCAGGGCACATTTGCCACGCCCTTTGTCACTACTGCGCCAAGATGGTTCAGATCTACAAACTCACTGTATTCCGCACCGGAGCCAAAGGTTCCGGAAGCTGTCATTACCGGGTTCTTCAGGGTGACTCCGGCAAGATTTACGCTCATTTTGCTCATAACTCCACCTCCGTACTAAGGAATACCGGACCATCCTTACATACTCGCTTATTGTGTACATGGGAGTGGGAATCCACCTCTGTGGACTGACATACGCAGCCTAAGCACGCACCGATTCCGCATGCCATGCGCTCTTCCATGGAAATCCAGCAGGGAATGCCTTTTTCAAGGGCATACGCCTTGATGGCACGAAGCATAGGCTTTGGTCCGCAGGCAAAGATCACGTCTGCTTCCAGAGCATTCTCACGAATGGCATCCATTACATTTCCCTTTGTTCCGGCAGAGCCATCCTCTGTGGCAATGTATACGTCACCGTTTTTGGCAAATTCCTTATCAAGAAACAGCTCGTCGCGGTAGCCAAGAACTGCCATTTTCTGTGCATGCAGCTGCTTCATGGTCTCAAGCATAGGCGGAACACCAATGCCGCCGCCCATAAGGAATACTTTTTTGCCTTCTGCTTCCTCTAATGGAAAGCCGTTTCCAAGAGGTCCGAGAAGATCCAGCTGTGCACCTGCGCCAAGTCTGGAAAATCCTGCTGTACCTGTATGTTTGCCTGTGACGCGGTAAACAAGACGCAGTGCGCCCTTCTCCTTATCGATTTCACACAGGCTGATGGGACGGGGAAGCAGCTTGCCCCCGTCCTGTGTATATACGGAGACAAACTGTCCCGGTTTTGCGTTTCCTGCTATGGTCTTCGTCTGCAGCCACATGCTGTAGATGTCTTTGCCAATGCATTCCTGGCTGATCACGGTGCAGGTTTCTTTTACCTTTGTGCCCATTTTCTTCCTCCTAGCGGTTTTCCAGTGCTTCGCTGATATCCTGTACCATGTCTTTTACAGCCTGGCGGGAAGCATCCGCATAATTTGCCTCGCCAAATTTTGCATATTTCTCCTGCTTGTAGGCTGCAATGATTCCTCTTGAAGAGTTTACAATCGCGCCAAGTCCGTCCTTGTTGAAGAAATGTACAAGGTCAGCGCCCTTGCCGCCCTGTGCGCCGTATCCAGGTACCAGGATGAAGGTTTTCGGCATCAGTTCTCTTAATACCTTGCCCATTTCCGGATAGGTTGCGCCTACTACCGCACCTACATAGCTGTAGCCGTCTCCCATAAAGTCAGCGCCCCACTCTGCTACCTTCTCACCAACCCACTCATAAACCGGGCGGCCTTCTGCGATTCTGTCCTGGAACTCGCCGCTGGACGGATTGGAGGTCTTAACCAACACGAAAATTCCCTTTTTCTCTTCTTTGCACACATCTACGAAAGGTTTCACGCCGTCTGTTCCAAGGTATGGGTTTACAGTTGCAAAATCCTCGTCAAAAGGCGCATAGGTCTTGCTGCCAATCTGGATCTTTCCAAGGTGTGCAGTTGCATAAGCTGCGGATGTGGAACCGATGTCACCTCGCTTGATATCTCCGATCACCACCAGGTTCTTCTCCTTGCAATAGTCAATGGTACGCTTGTAAGCTGCAAGCCCCGGAAGTCCGAACTGCTCGTACATAGCGATCTGGGGCTTCACTGCCGGGATCAGATCGTATGTGGCATCTACGATTCCTTTGTTAAACTGCCAGATTGCCTCTGCAGCGCCCTCTAAAGTCTCGCCGAATTCCTTGTATGCATTCTCCTGGATCTGCTTTGGAATGTAGTTCAGCATTGGGTCCAGGCCTACTACGATAGGTGCTCCTGTTTTCTTGATATTTGCAATAAGCTTGTTGATCATGGATGTTGTCCTCCTGGATATGTTTTATGGGAAGCCAGGCATCATAAGGCAGATCATCTGCCCGGATGCCGGTCCTGTTTTTCTTAGGGTGTGCTTATTTCACTGCGGATGGATCTGTGTAGACCACTTTGCCGTCGCAGATGGTGTACAGGATCTTTCCTTTTACTTCTTTCCCCTCAAATGGGGTATTCTTTCCTTTGGAGACAAAGTCTGCCTTATGGATGGTGTATGGATGCTTGATATCTGCGATCACTACATCTGCCGGATGGCCCTCCTGCAGGGTTCCGCAGGGCAGATTCAGGATCTGTGCCGGATTGTAGCTCATCTTCTCCACCAGCTGGGAAAGAGTCAGGACTCCTGTCTCAACCAGTGCGGTGTAGCTAAGAGCAAAGCTGGTCTCAATTCCTACAATTCCAAATGCTGCGGTGCGCATGGAACCGGTCTTGTCCTTCTGGGTATGAGGAGCATGGTCTGTGCTGATAACCTGAATATAGCCTTCCTTCAGGCCTTCGATCAGGGCATCCACATCCTTTCTGGTACGAAGAGGCGGATTCATCTTGTAGTTAGGATCGTCTCTCTCAATATCATCGGATGTAAGAATGAAGTGATGGGGGCAAACCTCTGCGGTTACATTCCGAATGCCCTCTTCCTTCAGCATTTTCATCATAATTGCCACGCCTCTTGTGGAGCAGTGGCACAGGTGCAGCTTCGCCCCTGTCTCAATGGCAAGAAGAGAATCTCTTGCTGCAATGGTATCCTCTGTGGAATTGCAGATTCCCGGAAGCCCCAGACGCTTTGCATTCTCATCATCGTTCATGCAGCCGTCCCCGCGAAGAGTCATGTCCTCGCAGTGGTCGAAAATAGGAAGTCCGGCTTTTACTGCTTCTTCCATGGCTTGCTTGCAAAGGCTTGCTTTCATAACGGACTTGCCGTCTTCTGAAAGAACCGGCACGCCTGCAGCTGCCATTCCTTCGATGTCAGAAAGCTCGCATCCAAGCTCACCCTTGGTCATGGCTCCTGCCTGAAGCACATGGATGGGGGAAACCTGAGCCGCTTTGTTCTTCACATAGTTGGCACGGTCCGGACAGTCAATCACCGGAGTGGTATTCGGCATTGCCACAACAGTAGTCACGCCGCCTCTTGCCGCTGCCTTCGAGCCGCTTTCAATGTCTTCCTTCTCAGTCTGTCCCGGATCACGGAAATGCACATGCAGATCCACCAGTCCTGGCATTACCATCATTCCTCTGGCATCTATGATCCTGTCATCTTTATCCTTTGCCTTCAGCTTCTCTCCGATTTCCTGGATCACGCCGCCGTCCAGGTAAACATCTGCAATCTTGTCCATCTGGGACGCCGCATCCACAACACGACCGCCCTGAATCAGAATACCCATTTGATTCTCTCCCTTCTGGTATCTATCAAAAAATACACTTGGCATATGTTAGATCATATCACAACTATCA
>CAVJRB010000167.1:0-3422 GCA_963651655.1 bacterium
ATGCAAAGCTTCGATTCATATTCTAATGGATCAATATGGATCTCAAGATATCGTTCTTATCTGTGATAAGGGTTATATCCTTCAGAAAATGTTTCTTTACACAAGTTCTGAATCTTTGTATTAGGGGTGGACAGTTGTTCAATATAAGTAATCGCTTCTATATTACCTTGGATACGGTTCTTAGTATCAACTTGATCAAGTGATATCTAAAAGATTGTTTACACGTTATTCGTATCAGGTCTTCTTGCAGGAAATGCGATTCCTGTCTCTCTTATATTGATGGGGTGAAATTCTATGTTCCCATTGGAATCACTAAGCTCCTTTCTGCTTGTATCTTAATTTGCCTTCAGATCTTTGATTTAGATCTTTTTGTTTTTCTTTTGTTTTCTTTTGATGGTCTTATATTACCATGGCTTTTCACATTTGTCAACACTTTTTTAAATATTTTTAAATTAATTCTGTTTTATTTTTTATATTCGTTTTTATATCTGTTATTTGTTTTAATATTTATAATTATTCTGAATATTTGTAAAAAGCATGTAACTGCAAAATGGGGGCAAAAAGGGCAGCTCTGTCACTGCTGTAACAGAACTGCCCTGGATCAGAAAGGAACCAAAGCAGGGGGTTCCTTCCCTGAATTTTATTTTCTGTTGTAGTTGATCAGACAGCCTTTGAGGATGATTTCTCTCTCGTCATCTGTCAACTCGCCAAGTGTTACGGTAAACGGAACCATCTTGTCCTCTTTTACGGTATATCCGGTAATGCTGTCTGCTTTCTCCTCAACGGCCTTGCGGATTCCCGGGAAGAACAGGTAGTCGCCGTTTGCAAATGGAAGGTCACCTGCCGGAATGAGGAATGGAAGCATGCCCCAGTTGATCAGGTTGGAGCGGTAACGCTTGGTTGCATACTCATTGGCAATGTTTGCCCAGCCGCCAAGTACCTTCTGGCAGGAAGCTGCCTGCTCACGGGCGGAGCCATCTCCTGGCTTCACGGCAAAGATCGTGCTTCCAACGCCAAGGTTGCCTTTGCCTACTTCCGGATACTCTTTGTGTACGGTCTCCATAACCGGTTTCAGCTCTGGAAGTACATCCAGCGGACATTCTCCGTTCTCGATGGCATGCTCTGCCTTCTGAACCTCTTTGGCACGTCCTACATATGCCGGGTCTTTTCTGGAAAGAGTAAACTCTGCAAGTCCCAGCGGATTGGAACGGTAGGAGGATGTCTCACCGGAAGGAATCAGCTCATCTGTAGTGGTTACCGGATCGTGGATCTCGGATACCACCTTCAGTACCAGGTTCTCTGCAAGTGCCGGCATCTTCGGCCAGTCCTTGATATTCGGTCCGAACTGGATCTCAACAGACGGATCTGCCACGCCCTTGCTGTCAAATACGCGGTTTGCATAAATGTTCTTATCGAAGAAATACTTCTGTCCTCTGTACTGGCCTGTGAAATTCTCAGCAGAGGTCAGGAAGCCTTTGTTTGCTGCAGTAGCTGCGATGGAACGCGCATCCATAAGTGCAACGGAAGAAATCTGTCCGTTCTGGATCTTGGAGCCCTCACGGTTGGGGAAGTTTCTTGTGGTGTGGCGGATACTGAACGCATTGTTCGCAGGAGTATCACCAGCGCCAAAGCAAGGTCCGCAGAATGCAGTTTTCACAACCGCACCTGTCTCAAGCAGGTCTGCCAGAACACCGTTCTTAGCCAGTTCCATATAGATCGGCGTACTTGCCGGATAAACGCTTAAGGTGAACGCATCTGCACCGATGCTGGTGCCGCGGAGAATGTCAGCTGCTGCGCAGATATTCTCAAATCCGCCGCCTGCACATCCTGCGATGATTCCCTGGTCTACATAAAGCTTACCGTCTACCACTTTGTTTCTCAGGGTATAGGGAACCTTGCCGTCCAGGCTGATCTGGGCTTTCTTCTCAACATCTGCAAGGATATCGTCCAGATTGGCATTCAGTTCATCGATCGTGTAAGTATTGCTTGGGTGGAACGGCATCGCAATCATCGGCTTGATCTCGCCAAGGTCGATCTCCACGCAGCCATCGTAATAGGCAACGCTGCCTGGCTTCAATTCCTTATAGCCTTCTGCTCTGCCGTGAATCTCATAGAATTCCTGGATCTTCTCATCTGTCTGCCAGATGGAGGAAAGGCAGGTAGTCTCTGTAGTCATAACGTCCACGCCGATACGGAAGTCTGCACTTAAATTTGCAACGCCTGGTCCTACAAACTCCATAACCTTATTCTTTACATAGCCGTTGGCAAATACCTTGCCGATAATGGCAAGTGCAACGTCCTGAGGACCAACGCCCGGGCGGGGTGTGCCTTTCAGATAAATGGCTACAACGCCTGGCATGTTAATGTCATAGGTCTGGGAAAGAAGCTGCTTTACAAGCTCCGGTCCGCCCTCGCCCATAGCCATGGTTCCCAGTGCGCCATAACGGGTATGGCTGTCTGAGCCAAGGATCATCTTGCCGCACTCTGCAAGCATTTCACGGGCAAACTGATGGATAACGGCCTGATGAGGCGGAACATAGACACCGCCGTATTTCTTGGCGCAGGTAAGGCCAAACATGTGATCATCTTCATTGATGGTTCCGCCTACTGCACAAAGGGAGTTGTGGCAGTTGGTGAGAACGTAAGGAACCGGAAAACGCTCCAGCCCGGAAGCTCTTGCTGTCTGGATAATTCCTACAAAGGTAATATCGTGGGATGTCAGTTTATCGAATTTAATCTGAAGCTTGTCCATATTACCGGAAGTATTATGGGCACTTAAAATGGAATACGCAATGGTATTTCTGGCTGCTTCTTCCTGGGAAACAGGAAGCTGCGCTTCGGCTGCAGGAATGATCTCCTGTCCGTTCTGCAGATATACGCCTGTATCATATAATTTCATAATAAAGCTCCTCCTCATCTGGATGTGATTGATAGGTGACGAATATTACCGTTAATTATAGTAGATTTCTTCTCAAGAATCAAGCACAAACACTTTAGTGTGCTAAAAAGGATTTTGGAGAGTTTTTTGTTGCAACTTCCTGGAATCGGTGTTATGGTATTAACGATTAAGCGCAAAATATTAGGAGGTGTTGTGTATGTTCCGCCTGTGGGGAAAAATCTGGAAAGATAATCATATGCTGAAGGACACGGTGATCTGTGATGACCGCCAGGAGACCAGGACACACAAGGTTTTTCACTGCCTGGAGCAGATCTGCTATGAGCTGGATCTTGGCAATCCCATCTGGCTTGACACCACTGTCCGGGATTTTAAGAAACACAGCAAGGCACGGTTTTATCAGGATAATTTCATTGAGCAGATTGATTTCGATTACCTGGAAATCCAGGTGATTGAGGAGGATTAGATGCGGCAGGGGGATTGCAGATGTATGGTCTGCAATCCCCCTTTGGTTATGAATTCGAAT
>CAVJRB010000168.1:0-1772 GCA_963651655.1 bacterium
TTTCCAGCCTTGGCGGGCACAAAGCCCAGTCAGCACTGATCGACCACTATATGATGGTTCATCCGGCAGGGGGCAGCAAGGAACCTGTAGAGGAACTGAACCGGCTGTTTGAAGAGGAAGTGAAAGAGGCGCCTGGGGAACTGCTTGAGCTATATCAGCTTTCCAAGGAGGACCTTCCATTATCAGATCGGTGGAATTTAACTTATAACGGGTGATGATAGTTCAATCATTTTGGATTTGAATTATAATCGTGATGTTGGTTTGCGACATTATGTATATTGGATCACGGATTTACAGCCTCAGGGGGCGGACATTCTTCGGAATCTCCGCCCCTGAGTCATATCCCGGACATGTCTGCGTAAAATGAATATATGGAAGATTAGAGCGTGTTTGAAAAATCATTCCCGCAATCTGCACGCCCCACTTTGCGGTATATTTTGCCCGAATTCAGTTGCCGTAGCCCGCTACGGCGCCCTCATCCGGACAAAATCTCCCACAAATTGTGACGCACATCTTGCAGAAAGCCTTTTTCAAACACACTCTAGAGCCTTTTTCAAACACGCTCTAGACAGTCAGAATATGAGGGGATGTGGAATATGAAGAAAAAAGGAAAAAGATTTCTTTGCATACTGCTTATCCTGATCGCCGGGACGGTATCTGCAGGGCAGGCATCCGCAAGCGCCGGGGCGGCAGACCTTCAGGGAGTAAGCGCTGTGGTGCAGATGATCCCGGCGGCAGTGGACATGAATGAAACAGATGGCCCCGGAAGCCTGTATGCCCTTTCTGCAGTTCTTATGGACGGAGATTCCGGCAGAGTGCTTTACGAAAAAGAAGGCTACACAGCCAGGCCAAACGCCAGCACCACAAAGGTGATGACCTGCATCCTGGCCCTGGAGAACGGAAAAGGCGATGACTATGTAATGGTGTCCAGGAACGCCGCCGCCCAGCCGGAGGTAAAGCTTGGCCTCAAGGAAGGCGAGCAGTATTACCTGGAAGATCTTCTTTACTCCCTAATGCTGAAAAGCCACAACGACACAGCCGTGGCCATTGCCGAACACATCGGCGGCTCTGTGGAAGGCTTTGCCCGCATGATGAACGAAAAAGCAAAGGAAATCGGCTGCACCAGCACCCATTTTGTCACCCCAAACGGTCTGGACGGTGCAGATGCAGGGGGCGTCCACGAGACTACAGCCCGGGACCTGGCCCTGATCATGAGCTACGCCATCAAAAACAAAACCTTTCTTCACATTACCCAGACAAGGGATTATTCTTTTTCCGACCTTTCCGGGAACCGGCAGTTTTCCGTACACAATGCAAACGCCTTTTTGGACATGACCCCAGATGCCATTTCCGGCAAAACCGGATTTACGGGAAATGCAGGCTACTGCTATGTAGGCGCCTGCGAAAATGAGGGCAGGACCTTCATCATTTCCCTTCTCGGCTGCGGATGGCCAAACAACAAAAGCTACAAATGGAAGGACACCATGAAGCTTCTGGAATACGGAAAGGAAAACTTCCACAAGGAAACATACTGGCAGGAACCCACACTTCCTGAAATTCCCGTAAAGGACGGCGTTCCGGGAAATGACGGCCAGGGGGCGCTGGTAAGCGGCGTGATAGAGGCTGACGCTTCCGACAAAAAGAAAGAGGTCCTTTTAAAGGACAGTGAAAAAGTCACCTGCAATGTCAGCCTTCAAAAAGAGCTTGCTGCCCCTGTGAAAAAAGGACAGAAAATCGGAGAGGTAACTTTTTCCATCGGAGAACTGGTGCTG
>CAVJRB010000168.1:1782-4699 GCA_963651655.1 bacterium
AAACAAGGTATTTCATGACTTTTTTCACTAAGAAGCCTGATGAAATATGTATGATATATCAAAAAATCCCCCGAATTTCGAGGGATTTTTTTGCATAAAAACACGGAAAACTATTGAAAAATTGTGTGAAAAAATGTACAATTAGAATCGGCAGAATTTTTGGTTATACTTTTAAATTTTTATAAAATGGAGGGCAAGAAAGAATGAGTAACGCAACACAAAGCTTAGCGGGCACAAGAATCACTTCTTTGCTTGACGCGAACAGTTTTGTTGAAATCGGCCAAAGTGTAACAGCCAGAAATACAGATTTCAACATGACTGAAAAGAAAGCACCTTCAGACGGTGTTATTACCGGATATGGTGTGATTGATGGAAATCTGGTGTATGTGTACAGCCAGGACGTTTCCGTACTGAACGGAACTGTAGGCGAAATGCATGCCAAGAAGATTACCAGACTTTATGATATGGCTATGAAGACCGGTGCTCCGGTGATCGGCCTGATCGACTGTGCAGGTCTGCGTCTCCAGGAGGCAACTGACGCACTGGAAGCATTCGGTGAGATCTATATGAAACAGACCCTGGCTTCCGGACTGATCCCGCAGATCACAGGTATCTTCGGTACCTGCGGCGGCGGTATGGCACTGGTACCGGCACTGACAGACTTTACCTTTGTTGAAGAGAAGAAAGGCAAACTGTTTGTAAACACCCCGAACGCCCTTGCAGGCAACAACATTTCCAAATGTGATACATCTGCTGCCAAATTCCAGAGCGAAGAGACAGGTCTTGTAGACGGAATCGGCACAGAGGATGAGATCCTTGGAAAGATCCGTGAACTCGTAACATATCTGCCATCTAACTGCGAAGACACTGATTCCTTCATGGAGTGCACAGACGACTTAAACCGCGTATGCGAGGACATTGAGAACTGCACAGGCGACACAGCCATTGCACTTTCCAGAATCGCAGACAACGGACAGTTCTTTGAGGTAAAAGCTGACTACGGCAAGAACGTTGCTGTTGGATTCATCAGACTGAACGGAGCTACCGTTGGTGCTGTTGCAAACAGAAGCGAGAGCTATGACGCTGAGGGCAACAAGGCATGGGAGTCTGACGGAAGACTTTCCGCACGCGGCGCAAGAAAAGCAGCAGAGTTTGTTAAATTCTGTGACGCTTTCGAGATTCCGGTACTTACTCTTACCAATGTAGAGGGCTTCGAGGCTACTGTATGCAGCGAGAAGATGATGGCGAAATCCGTAGGACAGCTGGTTCATGCATTTGCAGACGCTACTGTACCGAAGGTAAATGTGATCATCGGCAAGGCATTTGGAACTGCTTACACAGCAATGAACAGCAAGGCAATCGGCGCAGACATGGTATACGCATGGGAGAATGCAGAAATCGGTATGATGGATGCAGATCTTGCAGCCAAGATCATGTATGTCGGCGATGACGCAGCTACACTGAAGGAGAAGGCAGGAGAGTACAGAGAGCTTCAGAACTCCGTTTCCTCCGCTGCAGCAAGAGGATATGTTGACACCATTATCAGCCCGGCTGATACAAGAAAATATGTGATCGGAGCATTCGAAATGCTGTTCACAAAAAGGGAAGAACGTCCGTCCAAGAAACACGGCACGGTCTAAGCGAGGTGGAGCATATGAAACAGATTTTTAAGAAAGTATCCTCCCTTTGCACAGTACTCCTTATGATGGCAGTTCTCACTCTCACAGGCGCATCAGCAGTATGGGCAGAAGAGGTTGATGACACTGTAAAGCAGACACTGATCACCACTGCTGAGGGACTTACGGATACCATCGTTACTCTTGGCGATGAGGACATTGAGAACTATTCCAAGTCTTCCGATGCATTTACAACATCTGCAATGTCTGCATGGGCAGGCTCCAAGTCAGAGCTTGGCGCCCTGAAGGAAAGAAGCGGTGAAGTGGAAGTAAAAGCTTCTGATGACGGATATACCGTTACTGTTCCGGCTTCCTTTGAAAAGGCAGATGCAAACTTTGTTTATGTATTTGATGGCTCTACAGGAGCACCTACCTCTCTTACTGTAGATGTTCAGTATTCCATGGCTGAGACCTTAAGAAGAGCTGTTATGAATACCATCATGGGTATTGCAATCGTATTCATCGTTCTTATTTTCCTGAGCTTCCTTATCTACCTGTTCCGATTCATCCCGAATCCGGAGGCAAAGAAAAAAGCTCAGGCTGCAGCGGCACCTGCACCTGCTCCGGTGGCAGCACCAGCAGCAGAGGAGCCTGCAGATGATACAGAACTGATCGCGGTTATCGCAGCTGCTATTGCAGCAGCTGAGGGAACCACCACTGATGGATTCGTAGTTCGTTCCATCCGCAAAATCAATCGTAAAAAAAGATAAGTACAGGAGGATCCTAAAATGAAAAGTTATACAATTACCGTTAACGGGACAGCATATGAAGTAACTGTTGAAGAGACAGGAAGCGTATCCGCACCAGCAGCTGCAGCACCGGCAGCAGCTCCTAAGGCAGCACCGGCACCGAAGGCAGCTCCGAAAGCAGCAGCCGGAGCAGGCTCTGTTAAGGTTGCAGCTTCCGTACCTGGCAAAGTTCTGAAAATCGCAGCAACTGTTGGACAGGCTGTAAAAGCCGGAGACAACATTGTAATCCTGGAATCTATGAAGATGGAGATTCCGGTAGTAGCTCCTCAGGACGGAACCGTTGCAAGCATTGATGTTGCAGAAGGTGCCTCTGTAGAAAATGGAGATACCCTGGCAACAATGAACTAAGTCGGGAGGTAATAAGATGTCTTATGTAGCAGACACTCTGTCCAACCTGATCCATCAGACCGCGTTCTTTAACCTGACATGGGGTAACTATCTGATGATCGTGGTTGCTTGTGTATTTTTATATCTTGCCATTGCAAAGGGATT
>CAVJRB010000169.1:0-9316 GCA_963651655.1 bacterium
GTGTATACGCCGTCCACATCCGTATAAATCTCGCAGGCGTCTGCATGAAGTGCTGCTGCCAGCGCCACTGCAGTCGTATCGGAACCGCCTCGTCCCAAAGTGGTGTAGTCATCATATTTATCTACGCCCTGGAATCCGGTGACGATTACGATCCTGCGGGCATCCAGCTCACGGCGGATACGCTCTGTATCGATTCTTTTCAGTCTTGCGTTCTGATGGCTGCTTGTGGTATGCATGGTCACCTGAAACGCATTCAGGGAAACAGCCGGAACTCCCAGCTTATGCATTACCATTGCCATCAAAGATACGGACATCTGCTCCCCAATGGTAAGAAGCATATCCATCTCACGCTTGGGCGGCTTGTCATCCATATCATGAGCCATACTGATCAGCTCATCTGTATATTTTCCCATGGCGGACAAAACCACCACCACGTCATCTCCTTTTTTATATTCTTCGATACAGCGATTGGCAACATTGTACATTCTCTCTTTGTCGCCAACGGAGGTACCGCCGAATTTCTTAACGATCAGCATAATCTATCCTTTCACCAGGGACTCAGTCTTTTACACGGATCATGCCAAGCACATTGTCGCCAAGTGCTTTCACGCGCTCCTTGTACTCTCCCTGTGTCATAAGTCCGGTAACGAAACCAAACTCTTCCGGAAGTGCGTCCGGCTCGATCACGGCATCTACTTTGCCGAATGCCTTGTCCACTTCATCTAAGGAAGTATCCTTCACACGTACAAAGAAATGTCCCTCTACAGAATCCGGATCCATAAGGGTCATTTCCTCATTGCTCCAGTTGGTGGCAATGGTGTCATGAAGATGCTTGGCAGCTTCCACAACATCGGCAACCACTGCGCTTGCAGTAGGAAGCTTACCTGCTCCGCTTCCGTAGAACATGGCATCTCCCAGCATATTTCCGTGAACGAAAATACTGTTGAACACGCCGTTTACGCTGTAAAGAGGATTATCCTGTCCAACCAGGAACGGTGCCACAAGCGCATAGAAGGAATCCTCTCCTACTCTCTTGCTGGTACCAAGAAGCTTGATGCTTCTTCCCATCTCTCTTGCGTATTCCATGTCTTCCGGTGTGATCTTTGTAATTCCTTCTGTATAAACATTTTCAAAATTCAGGAATCTGCCGTATGCTAAAGAAGAAAGAATGGCAATCTTGCGGCATGCATCCTGACCTTCCACGTCAGCGGTAGGATCAGCTTCTGCATATCCCTTCTCCTGAGCTTCCTTCAGAACGGTGTTAAAATCAGCACCTTCTGTGTTCATCTTATCCAGCATATAGTTGGTGGTTCCGTTGAGAATTCCGGTGACCTCATCAATCTCATCTGCGGTAAGAGAGCCATTCAGTGCGCGGATAATAGGAATTCCGCCGCCGCAGCTTGCCTCAAAGAGGAAGTTGATCTCTTTCTCTTTGGCAATCTCCATCAGCTCCGGGCCGTATTTGGCAACCAGGGCCTTGTTGGAAGTACACACGCTCTTACCAGCTTCAAGAGCTCTCTTTGCAAAATTATAGGCAGCACCTGTTCCACCCATAACTTCCACTACGATATCTACCTCCGGATCGTTTACGATCTGCTCAAAATCGTGAACAAGAACCTCTTCTACCGGATCACCTGGGAAATCGCGAAGATCCAGAACATACTTGATCTTAATTTCTTCCCCGGCTCTTTTGTTAATGGTCTCATGGTTGGTGCGGATCACTTCCACTACGCCGCTTCCAACTGTGCCATATCCTAACACTGCAATATTTATCATCTGTCCGTTACTCCCTGCCTAAAATTTTTAAATAATGGATTCCTTCCATCTGCTCAATGTCGTCCACCATTGCCTCTGCATCCCCTTCACCCTGAAGGATCTGCACGCTTAAAGTAAGAGTGGCGATTCCGCTGATGGGAATACTCTGATGGATGGTCAGAATATTTCCGTGGTTCTGTGCGATCGCGCGAAGAACATTGGACAGGATTCCAGGCTCGTCATCCATCTGTATAATAAATGTGATGGTTTTCCCCTTGGCTTCTTCGTGAAAGGGGAAAATATCATCTTTATATTTATAAAAAGAACTCCGGCTGATTCCAACAGCATCTGCTGCTTCCTGAATAGTAGCCACACGCTTTGATTCCAGAAGCTTCTTGGCAGCTACCACATTCAGCAGCACCTCAGGCACAGCCCGCTCTCTTACTACAAAATACTTGTTCTTATCTGTTGTCTTTGGCATTCTGCGCTTCCTTTTCCGCTATGAACTGTACCTGGCAGCTGCTGTTCTTACTTATTGGTTACTGTTCACTCCGTGCCCAGTAACACGCTTCGCGATGCACAGAAATCATGCTTTGCATGATTTCGCGCCGCAATTCTCGGGTTTTCTGTGAACTTTGTTCACAAAAAACACCTCGCGGAACATTACCAGTGAACAGCAACACTTATTGTTCTGCCGGTTTCTTCGCAAGTGCGATCCATTTCAGATATGCATTGATGAAAATATCAATTGCACCGTCCATAACTGCATCTACATTTCCGGTTTCCTCGTTGGTACGGTGATCCTTGACCATGGTGTATGGCTGCATAACGTAAGAACGGATCTGGTTGCCCCAGCCGATATCGGTTACCTCACCGCGGATTCCGGAAAGCTTGGCTTCTGCTTCCTGCTGTTTCAGAAGATACAGCTTGGCTTTCAGCATCTGCATAGCCTTGTCTTTATTCATATGCTGAGAACGCTCATTCTGACACTGTACCACGATTCCCGTTGGGAAATGGGTGATACGGATCGCAGATGAGGTCTTGTTGATGTGCTGTCCGCCGGCACCGCTGCTTCGGTAGGTATCAATTCGGATATCCTCGTCGTTGATCTCTACATCCAGGTCTTTCTCAATATCCGGCATTACATCGCAGGATACGAAAGAGGTCTGACGTTTTCCAGCCGCATTGAACGGGGAAATACGAACCAGACGGTGAACACCTTTCTCAGACTTCAGAAGTCCGTATGCGTTCTCTCCGTTTACCTGGAAAGTAACGGATTTCACACCAGCTTCATCTCCATCCAGATAGTCCAGTACTTCGATGGAAAATCCCTTGCGTTCAGCCCAGCGTGTGTACATACGGTACAGCATGCTGCACCAGTCGCAGGCTTCTGTTCCGCCGGCTCCTGCATTCAGCTTGATAATGGCATTCTCGCTGTCATACTCTCCTGAGAGAAGAGTCTTCACGCGGATGCTGTCAAACTGAGCCTGGAACTCGGTTAACATTTCCTGAATCTCTTCGATCATGGACGGATCATTTTCCTCATAGCTCATCTCGATCAGGGTCTCCATATCTTCTTTCTGGGTGACCAGATTCTGATAGGTTTCCATGTCGTCCTTCATGCTCTTTAAATCTTTCATTTTCTTCTGGGATACTTCTGCATTGTCCCAGAAATCAGGCGCTTCCATTTCGCGCTCTAATTCTTCAACCCGCTTTTCTTTGTTAGCCAGGTCAAAGTGAATCCCTCACTTCCACTAATGGTTCTGTGTATGTTGCAAGAATGCTCTTGAACTGGTCTAATTCAACCATAGCTTCACCTTCTTTCTTATATTTCTCCAACAATGCCGCCAGCTGGATACAGGTTTTATTCCAACCTTTGCCTGGCGGCACACAGACTTTCAAACTATACAATAGCATATTTGGGGCGGAATTACAATAAAAAGCGGTCAGGCGGTTCAGACTGTTGCAATATTTTCTCAAAAATGGGAGGTTCTATGACTTGAAAATTAAATGGGTTTCTTTTATCATTAATTAGTATGCATGTGAAAATTTGTAAAATGAGGTAGCTTGTTTGAAGAAAAAAGAATTTATATTTATTGGAGCGCTTCTGGCGGTTTCGCTTCTTCTTTGTGTTTATGTGTATGTGATTCCTCATGGGAAATACGGGTCCATCCAGATTACAGTGGATGGGGAACTTTACGGCACTTATTCCCTTGGAAAGGACCAGGTAATTGCCATTGGGGATACCAATGTGTGCGAGATCAAAAATGGGGAAGTAAAGATGACAGAAGCCAACTGTCCGGATCATCTTTGTATGAAGCAGCCGGCGGTTGGAAGTGCTGGCGGGTTTATTGTCTGCCTGCCTAACAGAGTGGTAATTCAAGGAGAGGGCGATGCAGATTCACAGGATTCTGATGGTGGATTTGACGCTGTGGTGTAAGATTATGGATCAGAAGAAAACGGCTTATCTTGGATTGTTTGCGGCAATTGCGATTATTTTTGGATATGTGGAATCGCTGATTCCGTTTTTTGCGGGAATTCCGGGAATGAAGCTGGGGCTTGCCAATCTGGCAGTGCTTTTTGTGCTGGAGAGGTATACATGGAAAGAGGCGGCACTGGTTTCACTGGTGAGGATTTTTATTATTGGATTTATGTTTGGAAATGGATCCAGTATTATGTATAGTCTGGCGGGAGCGGCTCTTAGCCTGGCTGTGATGGTTTTTGTGAAAAATAAGGTGGGCTTCGGGCACCTGGGCGTGAGTGTGGCTGGAGGTGTTTCACATAATATCGGACAGCTGCTGGTGGCAATTCCGGCTACGCATACGGTTGGACTGCTGTATTATTATGCGCCGGCGCTGATGGTGTCGGGAGTTGTGACAGGACTGCTGATCGGGGTGCTGACGCGCGAAGTTTTGAAGAGAATTCCGTAGGAGTCTGTCAGAACCAGATGCTGTGTATGAAACAAAAAGAGCTTCGAACGATAGTTTTTTCCCTATCGGCCGAAGCTCTTTCTTTATGGATATATCCTGACAATTATGCTTCTTTCACCGTATATCCGTCTTTCATTAACTCAAATTTATCCATTAATCCATCTGTAACGTACACGTTCTTATCCTCATCTACAAATACGGCTTCTGCTCCGTATTTCTCTAAGAGGAACTTTGCTTCGTCCAGGCCCAGGACGAAGCAGGCGGTGGAGAGGCCGTCAGCAAGGTAACCCTGGTCGCAGACGATGGTTACGGAAGTGAGTCCATTCCAGACAGGATAGCCGGTTTTGGGGTCCAGGATGTGGTGGTAGCGGATTCCGTCCTGTATAAAGTATTTTTCATAGTCACCGGAGGTGGAAAGATACTGATTAGGCTCAAGGGTAATGGCGCCCAGGTAGTCGCCTTCCACATCTCTTGGATCTGTGAGGGCTACTTTCCAGGGGGTGCCGTCGGGCTTTTCTCCGTAGGTCATAACACTGCTGCCGCCAAGGTTCAGGATCATGCCAGAGACTTCTGGCTGAGTCTGCAGATAATCCATAATCAGGTCACAGCCAAGACCTTTGCCTGCTGCGCCAAGATCCAGGGTACAGCCATCCAGGAGAGTCACTGTATTTCCATCCAGCTGGATTTTCTCGTAGCCCACTTCGGGGAGAAGGGCATCAATTTCAGACTGGTCAGGTACGTGAGGGTTCTCGCCGTCAATGTCCCACAGACGAATGATCTTTCCAAGGGTAGGATCAAAGGCGCCATCGGAGTCCTGGGCAAGCTGGCGGATTTTCTCAAGATCTGCTGCAAGATCGTCGGAAACCTCCACGGCTGCACCATCAGCATTGTTCAGCTGGGAAATCTGGGAGTTTTCATCAGTCCAGGAAAGAAGGCTGCTCTCCATTTCACGGAGCTTTTCGCCAATCTGGGTGTTGATGTCCTCCCCGGTGGTATAGAGTGTTTCGGATACTACCGTGTCCATGGCAAAATCTGCGTTTGTGTACTTTTCTATATCGGCCGCAAAAACAACTGCAGTTGTTTTTCCAAGTGTGCCTGTAAACAGCAGGCTTCCACAAATCAATCCAATTACTTCTTTTTTTCTTCTTGCTTTACACATATCCTATTCTTTCTACGCAATTATTTATTCACTGCCTCACTCTCTGCTTTCACCTCGGGAATTCCGATCCGGATATTTTTCTTCGGACAGATTCCCTGGCAGGCGTGACAGCAGATGCATTCTCCAGAGAGAGGGGTATCGCCGTTGATATCAAGGTGAGCAGGACAGCGTTTTTTGCAGGCTCCGCATTTCGCCGGACAGGTATTTCGGTCACGGTTAAACAGGGCGGAAGGTACTATAGGCATTATAGCAAAAACTGCACCCATTGGGCAGAGGAACTGACAGAAAAATCGTTCCTGGGTGCACATTCCAATCATGATCAGAATCAGCAGGATGATTCCCGCCTTGTACGAAGCCCCCGGAAGCCTGTGTGCAGTCAGCATAGAAAACACATCCCATGGGCTCATGCCCTGAAGCTTTCCATACCAGCCTGTGAGAATAGAGCCAAGCAATACTGCCAGCCAGATATATTTCACCTTCTGAAGAATCCGGATAGCTTTTTCGGAATAGCCATGACGTCCTTTTTTGTGGAAGATCTTCTGACGGATCAGCACGGTCAGCTCATACAGGGCATCCCCAAGAGAACCAAAGGCGCACGCATATCCGCAGAAATGCCTTCCAAACAGGCAGGTAACCACAAGCAGCACCGCTGTCACATCCAGAAAGGAATTCCAGGTAATGGCTTCATGGGCGGCAAGGCTCTGAAATATGGATTTAATCCCTGCAAATGCTGTGGAGAACAGGGAAGGTGCAAAAATGAAAAACAGAAGCTGTATCCCGGCGCGGATCAGCCGGATCTTTCTCTGTCTTTTTTTCATGGATTTTCCGCCTTTCCCAGTGCGTCATTTACTGCATTGATAATTCCGGTGGAGCTGAAGGTTGCTCCGGAAATGGTGTCAACATCTGTGCTCTGAGCGGACAAAATGCTGCTGATCACGCCTTTTCCCTGGGAAAGATAGGCGGAATCTTCGCCAGGCGCACTGACCACCTGAATATCTGTAATGGTATCGTCCTCAAGAGTTACCTGAACCTGGATGGTTCCTCCAAAGCCCTGTCCCTCTCCTGTGTAGGTTCCGTTTTTGTAGGCAAGATCTTCCTCGTCTTCTGCTTCCTCTGCGTCTTCGCTTTCTTTTGCATCAGCATCGGACGCATCCTTTTCGTCCTTCTCGCTGGTTTTGCTCTTCTTTTCCTCAGCCTGCTTTGCAGCCTCTTCCTGAGCTTTGGCGGCATCCTGGATTGCACTGAGGATTTCCTCCTGCTGTGCTTCCAGCTTCTCCACCTTTGCACTCAGGCTGGCGATTTCCTGGTCTTTCTGGGTATCGCTGTCCTTCTTCTGCATGGAATTATAGCCCAGCACAGCCCCGATAATCAGAATCAAACATAAAACTCTCATAATAAAACTCTGGTATTTCATTGGTTATGCTCCTTTTGCCTGGTTTATTGCGTTTTTAAATGCCTGAATGATTCCCAATGAGGAATAGGTTGCGCCTGCAACTGTATCAGCTCCTTCTGCTGACTGGTTACTCATAACCTGTCCAAGAATCGGAGGCCATGCTGTGTTAAAATAATCCTCGTCATCATAAGTATTATAAGAGGCACTTACAATTTGTCCCCCGGAAACCGTAATCGTAACCTGAACGCTGTCTGGTCCGTCATTTCCTTCTCCAATTCCAGTATAGGTTCCATCTATATAACCGCTTGCAGGTGTCGCCGTTGGTTCTGGTGTACTGGTAGGTTCTGGCACTTCTGTTGGTTCTGGTGTACTGGTAGGTTCTGGCGTAGCTGTCGGCTCCGGTGTTTCTGTTGGTTCTGGTACAGCTGTTGGCTCCGGTGCTTCTGTTGGCTCTGGCGTTATTGTTGGCTCCGGTGTAACAGTCGGCGTTGGTTCTTCTGTAATTTTTGCCTGTTCAATCACCATCCTGGACGCATCCAGAATTCCCATAGAAGAAAATGTTGCTCCGCTGACTGTGTCAATTCCCTCTGTACTTTGCTTTTCCAGGATAGCAGGCTCCAGTTTTCGCCATGCTTTATTGAAAAAGCTCCTGGTATCTGAATTTGTATTCGTTATTTCTTTTATCCTTCCATCTTCGATTACCATAGTTATGGTAACTGTACCGGAATATCCCTGTGCAGAAGCAGAATAAGTTCCATCCTTGAATAATTTAGGCAAAGTTGGATCTTCTGGCGAAACAGTTGGACTCGGAGCTTCTGTTGGCTCTGGTGCCTCGGTTGGCTGCGGTGCCGTAGTGGGCTTCGGTTCTTCATCTTTTCCCGCCTTGGAAAGAGCCTGTGAAACCGCATTCAAAATTCCATTCGAAGAATAGGTTGCTCCACTGACTGTATCGATTCCTTCTACTGTCTGCCTGGAAATAATTTGGTCTGAAATTGTATTCCATGCTCTGTCAAAAAATTCTGCTGTATCTGTATTTTTATTCGTAAGCTTCTTTATTTTTCCATTCTTTATTGTTACCTTTACCGTTACAGTTTCGTCAAAACCATCTGCTTTTCCTGTATAAGTGCCATCCTTATAAGAAACATCTTCCGCAGGCAGCGGAGCTTTCGTTGGCTCTGGTGTCGCAGTTGGAGTAGGGGTGATATCAGAATGCTCTTTTCCAGCCTGAGAAAGAGCATTCTGTACCGCCTTGATAATTCCGTTGGAGGAATAAGTTGCGCCGCTTACTGCATCCACATTTGGTGATTGGCCAGAAAGAATTCTGCTGATTACACCTCTTGCTGATGAAAGATAGGATCCCGTTTCTCCAGCTGCACTTAAAATGTCAATAGAAGCAATTTTCCCATCGGAAACGGTTACCTGTACTGTGATCGTACCGCCAAATCCGGTTCCGCTTCCCTGATAGGTTCCATCTTTGTATCCATCTGCCGGGACTTCAGTAGTCGGAGTGGAAGTAGTTCCCTGACCAATTCCAGAAGAGGCTGCACTTTTTGTCGGGAGAGTTTTGGAAGATCCTTTTTTTATACTGCTCTTTTTCTTCTTGGAAGCTTTTTTACTTTTCTTCGAAGTATTTTTTTGCGTTTCTGTACTGTTATCTTCTTCCTCTTCCCCACTTATATAAGAATAAACCGTTTTCAAAAGACCTTTCAGGTCTTCTGAACCGGCAGCACTTTCGTTCTCAATCACAGTATCTCGCTGTGCACCTCTGATCTGTGCGCCAGTCACCGCCACAGCTGCAATCACCGCTGCTGCCGGAGCCAGTTTTACCAGTGTTTTTTTGTCAAAGGATTTTTTATTATTGTCCTGTTTCTTCATGCTGTCTCCTGTTTGTTTGCCAAATAAATATATCTCTTTTACAAGCAAAAGCAGGGGCTGTTAAAAACGGCCCCTGTTCCTTTGCAATTTATGAAACAAGTATTTTTTATTTAACTGTTACTGTAAATTTCTGGGTTACACCATTGCATTTTACTGTAATGGTTGTTTTGCCCTTCTTCACACCCTTTACAACACCTTTGCTGC
>CAVJRB010000170.1:0-6342 GCA_963651655.1 bacterium
CCTCCTACTACGCCAAAGATTACCAGAAGAATGATTATTCCCACAATGAATTTCACATCGATTTCTTTCTTCTCCACTGCAAATCCTCATTTCTTTCATGGCATTTTTTTGTCTGCCCCATTATACCTTTTCTACAGTTAAAATTTCAATGTCATCTTTCGACAATTATCAGGCTGCTTTTGGGCTTTTTTTCTACAGCCGTTCCTTTTGAAGCACGATTTTTTCTACTTCCCAGGAACCATTTTCCACAGTCATCACTGCCATCGTCACCTCGCCGCCAAATCGGCTTCTCCCGCAGCTTCCCGGATTCAGCCAAAGCCGTCCGTCAATTTCCTGGCAGAAATACTTATGGCTGTGTCCAAAAATTACCACCTGAGTGTCGCCAAGCTCCCATGCCACATCCTTTCTGTCATGAACCATGAAAAACTTTACATTTCCAACGGAAAAGTTCAGGCTTCTCCTTAAATTCTGCGCCCAGTACCCGTCATTGTTGCCGCGCACCACATACAAAAATCCCATAGTACGCAGCTCATCCAGTATTTCCGGCCTGTCCGCATCTCCTGCATGGAAAATATAAGTGCAGTCCTTCAATCGCTCTTTCACTTCTTCCCGAAGAAGCCCATGGGTATCGGAAATAATCCCTATTTTTATTTTTTCTGACATATCAGGTTCCTCCCGTTATGCTTTATTATCATTCCCCGAACAGGCGGATCTTTCCATATTCTCCGTCAAATCCAGGTGTGCAGATCACCTTTCCATCTCTTAATCTTTGAATTCCGGACGCGATTCTGGTGCCGTTTTCCCGCTCTATATCTGCTATAGGAACTTCTCGCAAAATTGTAAATTCCGGGCCAAATTTCTGAAGCATTTTCTCGTATTCTCCGGTTACGGTTTTGGTTGCAGGAGACTTTCCCACGCAGGCGGAAATCACCTCCGGAAGGGGTACAATACTCTCAAAAGGTCTGGCATTTTCTTTCACAAATCCAGCATCCCGGTCTGCCAGTTCCATGATTCTATGGTCCACTCCTATGGTCAGTTTTTTCCCGCATACCGGACATTTTCCATGGTATTTTTCTGCCTCCTCGGGGCTTAAACAGATGTGGCATTTCCGATGTCCGTCGTAATGATATTTCCCCTCTTCCGGGAAAAATTCCAGGGTTCCTTCCAGGCCTTTTCCATACTGAATGGCACCGTAAAGCCCCTCATAGGAAAGATCAATGTCCAAAAGATTGGCCTCTCTTCCCAGCTTGGAAGGGGAGTGGGCATCTGAATTTGAGATAAGCTGAAGTCCTTCAAGAGCAGATAAGCGCCAGTTCATCGGCGGGTCGGAAGACAGTCCGGTCTCCACAGCATGCACATAAGGCGTCAGATCCTCAAAGCACTCTTCCATGGTATCAAAGCCGGAAAAAGCTCCGAATAATGCGAAATGCGGAGTCCAGATATGAGCTGGAACCAGCATGCCATATGGACAGTTTTCCAGAAGCATCTCAAGAAGATCATGGCAGTCCAGGCCGAGAATGGGCCTGCCGTCTGAATGGATATTTCCGATTTTTTCCAGGCTTTCTGACATTTGATCCGCTGCCTCAAGTCCCGGCAAAAGCAGTACGTTGTGAACCTTCCGGCACTTTCCATTCTTTTTATAAATAGAACTGATCTCACCGGTTACCACAAAGCGAGGTGCCTGTCCGGGAAGATTTCGTGCCTCTTCCAGCACATATTCATCCTTCAGGCGGTACAAGCCTTCCTCTGCAGGAATCAGCTTTTCCTTTAATTCTTCCCGCCATGCGGGGTGGGTGAAATCACCAGTTCCAATAAGGGAAATCCCCTTTTTCCTTGCCCAGAGATCCAGATATTCCGGGGTTCCAAGCTTACTGGTAGCCATGGAATATCTGGAATGAATGTGAAGATCTGCAATTACTTTCACGGTATTTTGCTCCCTTTCTTATCTAACTATGTTTCCTGCCGGCCAAGCTCCATCAGTCTCCAGCCGTTCTCTTTCAGCCATTTTTTCTGCTTTTCATAATCAGGTAAAACTGCGCCGACTTCCTTCCAGAACGCCTGGGAATGGTTCATCTGCCTGCGGTGGCAAAGCTCATGTACAACCACATAATCGAGCACTTCCGGCGGTGCCAGAATCAGCAGCCAGTTAAAGTTCAGATTTCCATTTGCACTGCAACTGCCCCATCTTGTTTTCTGCTGGCGCAGGGTAATTCTTCCGTAGCTGACCCCCATTTTTTCTGCAAAATAGGCTGTGCGCTTCGGAATTTTCCGGCAGGCTTCCTGCTGCAGACGGGTTCGTTCTTCCTTTGAAAGTCCCGGAACTGCTTCTCTTTGCGCTTCCCTTTTCTGGATTTTCTCCAGATTTTTCAGAATCCATTCCTGCTTCTGCTCAACAAATCTGCGGATTCTCACCTGGGACAATCGAAGAGGTGCACGGACGATGATCTGACCGTCCGGTTTGATTTCCAAACTCATGGTTTTTCGCTGACTTCGGATGATCTGATAGGAAATCTTCTCATTTAGCATAAAATATTCTCCATATAATCATTCATCTGCTGATCCAGGATTTTCATCTTTTCCAGGGTGTCTTTTTCCCTGTAATCCAAACGCCATATGATTCTGGAAATGTAATCTTCTTCCTTCATGATCTGCCAGGTTTCTTTGAAATTCAGGTCATAATACTGCGCCACATAGGACACCCAGTAGTCCACAGAAGTCACGCGGTCCGGAGACAAAACAGCTTCTTTTTTCAGACAGGATTCCCATACCTTTGGAGAGATCAGACCCTCTCCGGCTTTCTCCTGGGGAACCCCGATCATTGCCTCAACGGACTCCTGCAGCTTAACCCGGCAGTTGTCCAGCTTATCTGCATCGCGGATCATTTTTGCATGGAAAAGGGTTCTTTCATCTGTAATTCCTTCCAGTTTAAAATCGCTGTGTCTGGCGATTGCCGTATGGATAATCTCATCGAATTCCGGGGCTGGAAGGAATCTGCGGATCATAGGATTTTCCCCTTCAAAAAGCAGCTGTGCGCCAAACGCTGCATGATCCATCGTGTCCGGGGAAAAGCTGTTATACAGGCGCAGCTGCTCGAATCTTCCAATGTCATGAAGCAGTGCGATCAGCTCGGCCAGCTGCTGGTCTTCCTCATCCAGGTGCATTCTTTTTCCAATTTCACGGGCACTTTTTACTACGCCGTAGGTATGAACAATCTTCAGTTTTATTTTCTCATCGTCTCTGTCGTATTCGTTTAAATATTCTTCAAATACATCTCTTGCCTGTTTAAAATCCAGTTTCACGGTCATTTTCCTCTCTGTTTTTTAGGATTCTTGCAGCCTCATTATAAACCACTGCGGTGTCTTTTCCAATACCAGCCGTTGTTTTTCAAAATTATTTTATCCGGCTTTTTGGGGACGTGTCAGGCTTGCGCCAGACTGCCTGGTAACGTATAATGGGAGCAACGGCACATACTATAAGGAGGTCATGATGGCAGAGAAAAAAACAGAAATTTCCCCAAATGTTGACGAGACCATGAAGGAGCTGGAGACCCATGGTTCTTTTGAGCTGCCCGTGGAAACTTATACAGATAACTGCGTAATTTTCCGCTCCCTTTACAACCACTGGCATAAGGAAATGGAGATCATCTGCATCGACCAGGGAAGCGGCCTTGCAAGACTGAACCGGGAGACCCTGCGCCTGAAGGAGGGGGATCTTCTTATTGTAAACAGCGGGGTTCTTCATGGAATTAAATCCGATTCCCGGCATATTTTATATTACAGAAGCGTTGTGTTTGACCTTAGTTTTCTGGCCGGACCTGCAGGAGATCTCTGCCAGGAAAAGGTGATTTCCCTTCTTATGGAAAACCGAGCGGAGTTCACCCACCTGATCACCCGTTCCCATGAAAACTACGGCAACATTTTCCATCTCTTCTGTGAAATCCATCAGTGCCATAAGGACAAGCCGCCTTTCTATTATATGAAATTAAAGGGGCTTTTTTACGGACTTTTTTATGAAATGCTTGCAGGAAATTATATTATTACCACGGATGCAGAGCAGAACAGAAATCTTTTATCCATAAAAAAGGTGCTGGACTACATCAGCGCCCACTACCGGGAGCCTTTGTCTGTTAAAGAATTATCAGGGCTTTCCAATTACAGTGAATTTTATTTTATGAAGCTTTTTAAGCAGTATACTGGAAAAACGGCTGCCGCTTATCTGAATGATTACAGGCTTGAGAAGGCAAAATCCCTTCTTTTGCATACAGATGCTTCGGTTACGGATATTGCACTGGACGTGGGCTTTAACAATACCAGCTATTTTATAAAAAAATTTCAGGAGGCCAACCAGCTTTCCCCTCACAAATTTCGCAAAAAAATGTCATAACAGAACAGTTTTGTTGTATTTTTCTTTCATCTGCATATGCTAATATAACACCATCAAACACAGGTAATCGCTCTTGAAAGGAGAAAATTATGGAAGCTTTAAAAACTATGATTCAGGACATGTTTGGCAAAGACTGCAGCGCATGTACCAACCAGGAAGTATACGAAGCCCTTCTCACATACACCAAAAAACAGCTTGCTGCAAAGGGCTATCATGACGGAAAGAAAAAAATCTACTATATCTCTGCTGAGTTCCTTATTGGAAAGCTTCTTTCCAACAATCTGATCAACCTTGGCATCTATGATGAGGTTGCAGAGTTCTTAAAAGAGAACGGCAAATCCCTTGCTGAGATTGAGTCCGTTGAGCCGGAACCATCTCTTGGAAACGGCGGACTTGGACGTCTGGCTGCCTGCTTTTTGGATTCCATCGCAACACTTGGACTTCCTGGAGAAGGTATCGGACTGAACTATCATCTGGGCCTTTTCAAACAGGTTTTTGAGGACAACCTTCAGCATGAGGTTCCGAACCCATGGATCACTCCTGAGTCCTGGCTGACTGCTACAGATGTAACTTACATGGTTCCGTTCAGAGGCTTTTCCCTGAAATCTACTATGTATAATATCGATGTTGCAGGCTACGAAAACAAAGCAATTCATCTTCGTCTTTTCGATATTGACCTGGCTGACGAGTCCATGGTTCATGACGGAATTGCTTTCAACAAGAAAGACATTCTGCACAACCTGACACTGTTCCTGTACCCGGATGACAGCGATGAGGACGGACGCAAGCTTCGTGTTTACCAGCAGTATTTCATGGTAAGCAACGCTGCACAGCTGATTCTGGATGAGGCAGTTTCCAAGGGAAGCAACCTTCACGACCTTGCTGATTACGCAGTTGTTCAGATCAACGATACTCACCCGAGCATGATCATTCCGGAGTTTATCCGTCTCCTTGGAGAGAAGGGAATCGGCTTTGATGAGGCTGCTGATATCGTTTCCCATGTATGCGCATATACCAACCATACTATTCTGGCTGAGGCTCTTGAGAAATGGCCGATTCACTATCTGGAGGATATCGTTCCGCAGCTTGTTCCGATCATCCGCAAGTTAGATGAGAAGGTGAAAGCAAAATATCCGGCTGAGAATCTTGCAATTATTGACAGCAATAATCTGGTTCACATGGCTCATATGGATATTCATTACGGATTCTCTATCAACGGTGTTGCTGCTCTTCATACCGAGATTCTGAAGAACTCTGAGCTGCATCAGTTCTATGAGATTTATCCGGAAAAATTCAATAATAAGACCAATGGTATTACATTCCGCAGATGGCTGATGTACTGCAACCAGCCTCTTGCAAAATATATCTCTTCTCTGATCGGAGATGGATACAAGAAAAATGCTGATGAGCTGAAAAAGCTGCTTGATTTCAAGGATGACCAGAAGGTTCTGGATCAGCTGCTTGCAATTAAGGCGAATGCGAAGAAGATCTGCAAGGATTTTGTTCTGGAAAATACTGGTGTTGAGATTGATGAGAACAGTGTTTTTGATATCCAGATCAAGAGACTTCATGAGTACAAGCGTCAGCAGCTGAATGCGTTGTATATCATTTACAAATATCTTGAGATCAAGGGCGGCAAGAAGCCGGAGAGACCGATTACTTTCATTTTTGGTGCAAAGGCTGCTCCTGCTTATTATATCGCTAAGGATATCATTCATCTGCTTCTGACTCTGGAGACTTTGATCCAGAATGACCCGGATGTGGCTCCTTATATGAAGCTTGTTATGGTTGAGAACTACAATGTGAGCGCAGCTGAGAAACTGATTCCGGCTTGTGATATTTCTGAGCAGATTTCTCTTGCTTCTAAGGAAGCCAGCGGTACCGGAAACATGAAGTTTATGCTGAATGGTGCGGTTACTCTTGGTACTATGGATGGTGCAAATGTGGAGATCAGTGAGC
>CAVJRB010000171.1:0-2715 GCA_963651655.1 bacterium
CTCAGTACTTTCTCAACCAGGGTGCCCTGGATTGCTTTCAGGAGAGGTTTCTTTACCAGGTTCAGCGGGCCTGGGAGTTCGATTTCAAGTGGGGATCTGCCGTCCATCAGTTTGACGCTGGCGTCGAGAAGCTCACGTACATCGTAAACGCTGCCCCAAACTTCAGGAACACCACGGTCAACACCCATAAGTCCGTATACAGCCTCCATAGCGGTACGAACAGAATACTCAGTTGTGAAAATAGTATCTCTTGGAGTCTCTGCGAACTGGCCAAGGAATGCAAAGTTCACACAGCCATTCGGGATAACGTCCGGTCTGTCGCCTTTTGCTCTCGGCATGAAGAATGCAGTGATATATGGCATCATAGTCGGTACGCACACTGCGCTGTTCTCAGCCAGATCCTCGATCTGATCAGTGGGTACGCCAAGGTGATACAGCCACTCTTCTGTAATCTCTTTACCAGTACACTCTTTCATCGGTTTCTTTACATAGTCGCCAGGTACATCTGTGAACAGACCATATACCCAAACGCAGACTTTGTCTTTGTCCTGATCCTTGAACTGACCCTGACGGTTGATGGTCCAGCTTAACAGCCAGCTGGAATCCTGACAGCTTACGATACCGCCGGTAACAACCTTGCCGCTCTTCGGATCTCGCTTGCAGATATCTGTAATATAAGGAATGATCTTGTCATCCAGTGTGGTAACAGTTGCAGATTCCCAGTTGGTCTTTGCAATGTCAGAGCAGAACTTCTCCGGATGTCCGAAGGAAGGATCCTGTTTTGCGATATTTTTCCAAAGGCTCCAGCATCCGCTTGTGCGAACCTCTGCATCTCCGTTTGGAGCATGGTTCTGGTCACCGTAAATAGTTCCCTCTGTACAGCTTCCGTTGGTAACAAATACATAATCGTTTTCAGTAAGAAGGATTCCCTTCTCAACGCCTTTTACCTTGCACTCAATGGCAGTTGCCACTTTCTTTCCGTCATGAATATCGAAAATTACATTAGTAACCTCTGTGTTGAACTGGAAGTCAACGCCTGCATCCTCAAGATATTTCTTCATCGGAAGGATCAGGGACTCATACTGATTGTACTTGGTGAATTTCAGTGCACTGAAATCTGGAAGTCCGCCGATGTGGTGGATAAATCTCTGGATATAAAGCTTCATCTCAAGTGCACTGTGCCAGTTCTCGAATGCGAACATGGTTCTCCAGTATAACCAGAATGTAGAATTCAGAACTTCGTCATCGAATACATCTTCAATGGTCTTATCGTAAAGATCCTCATCCTTTGTGAAGAACAGCTTCATGATCTCCATGCAGCCCTTCTGGCTCAAGTTGAACTTGCCGTCTGTATGGGCATCTTTGCCCTGATTTACAGTTGCACGGCAAAGGGAGTAGTTCGGATCATGCTTGTTCAGCCAGTAATACTCATCCAGTACAGATGCACCTGGTTTTTCCAGGGACGGAATGCTGTGGAACAGATCCCAGAGGCACTCGAAATGGTTCTCCATCTCACGTCCGCCTCGCATTACATATCCTCTCATTGGATCAAAAATACCGTCACATGCACCGCCTGCAATATCCATTGCTTCCAGAATGTGAATGTGATCTCCCGGCATCTGTGCATCTCTTACCAGGAAACAAGCTGCTGCCAGGGAAGCAAGTCCGCTTCCTACCAGATAAGCATGTTTATCATCTATGCCTTCCGGTTTCTCCGGGCGGGCAAATGCTTCGTAATTGCCGTTTGTATAATAAATGCCTTTGCTGTTTTTCTCGTTTTTACCACGCTCTGTGTTGCGGTAATTCGGGTCTACGTGCGCTTCTGTGATCTGCTTCTCCTCACGGCTTTTATTTGCCAGAACTGCTGCTCCTGCACCTGCTGCGGCAAGTGCTGCCATACCTAATACGGAATGTTTTTTCTTTGACATAAAAATTACCACCTTTCTGAAATCTGCCGTTATTTTATTCAAAACTTAGTATTTCCTGTTTCTGAGTGTATTCTACGTCGAAAATAAATTTTCCTCAATTTACAAAACAAGGCGGATGACAAAAAACTTATCATCCGCCTGATTTTGTAAAGTATGTTATTTATTTTTCTCCATATTCCGCAGGGAATTCCCCACATTCCCGTGCATCGTTACGGTGATCAGTTCTGCCATTTCTTCCGGGGATTCTTTCATTCCACGTTTGATCCAGTCCAGCATGACGCCTACGAAGCTGTATTTATAGAAGTTTGCAATAAATTTCTTCTGCTCTTCTGTGACCATAAGGTTCTCGCTCTGTTCTTCTACTACACCCTCGATCAGTTCATAGGTAAGGGCATACAGATAATTCTCCACCCTCTCTCTGCTGACGGACCTGTATACATTTAAAATAAACGGCTTATTTTCCAGCACTGCCTCGAAAATCTGAAGAAGTCCCTCCTGCCAGGTGTCATAGGTCTTTTTCCCCTGCAGGGCCCGGGAGGCGTCCTCAATGCATGCCCACTCTACCAAATCATAAATATCCTTAAAGTGATAATAAAACGCCATCCGGCTAATGCCGCAATCTGTTGTCAGGTCACTGATGGTAATCTTATCCAACGGCTTCTGCAGCAGAAATTTCTTCAAAGATTCTTCCAGTGCATTCTTTGTAATATTGTTCATTCAGATATGATCCTCCTGATTATTCTGTAATCATTCCTTTCAGTTGCATATCCCTATCTTACCATAAATA
>CAVJRB010000172.1:0-2518 GCA_963651655.1 bacterium
CGGAGGATTATCCGGAATTAAATGCCCACCTTTCCAGAATTCAGAAAGCGCTGGAGCAGGGCGTTCCGCAGATGGATCTCGCTATTTTAAGAACCGATTATGCTTACAACAACCAGCTTACTCCAGGCGGTCTGATGGGATTTGTGCAGAATGGCGTTTATTCCAACAAAGCACATAATCAGGATGCATATTACTGGCGTGATCTGGAACTGCAGAATGCTGGTTATACCTATGATTATTTTTCCCCGTATCTGCTTACCGATGAAAGCGTGACAAGTGCGGATGGACTTCCGGTAGTTTTTGTAAATAATGCTTCTGAAATTGTAGCAAACACAGATGTGACAAAGGATAACACGGAAGCTGGCAGCACAACTGGTTCCAACGATGGAAATGAGGAGGCTCTGGCTGAAACTGTGAAAGAAATGAAAGAGCTTTCCAATGTGAAAACAGTGGAGGCGGAAAGCGATGCATATGAAGCGCTTCAGGAACTTGGGGTATCTCCAAGAGTGGAGTACAGGGAGGCAAATACAAAGCTTCTTTCGGTTATGAGAAGTGCAGAGGATGCAGATTATCTCTATCTTTATCACTACATGTATGAGGATGAGGAAAACTACGAGGGAGAAATTTCACTGGATGGAATTTATGAGCCTTATGTGATTGATACCTGGAGCGGAAATGTGGAAAAAGTTCAGGGTGTCAGCTATGAAGATGGCAGAACTGTGCTGAATGTGGATATGGCACCTGGGGAGACGATGGTGTTTGCGCTGAAGCATGGGGGAAATTCTGCGGAACAGATTGAGTCAGAGAATGTATCTGATCATGAAGCGAAAGACATTGCAGATGCAAAATCAGCAGTTGAGGGTAATGCTTCGGAAAATGCAGCAGGTACAGAAGAGGAAGATGGTAATGAAGCAGTGGATGAACTGCAGGGAAAAGGTTCTACAGATAATATACTTACGCTGAACAATTGGAACCTTACTGTAGATTCCTATGAGCCTGGTGAGAAAATAACCCGTACCGAGGAAAACGAGGACACCGGAGTTACCACAACAGAAGCTGCCTACACAACCAATCACGTAGAAATAGATGCAGGAACTTTAGCTGAATTAGGTCCCTGGAAAGACATAAATGCAGTAGGTGAGACCGTTTCCGGCATTGGAACCTACACCACTACATTTGAACTTCCAGATGAATGGCAGATTGCAGAAAATACAGAAGCCGACGAAGACGACACAAAATCAGCTTCTTCAGAAGCTGCCAAGACGAACTCTGGCAAAATTGAGTTTCAGGCCGACAGCTTCCAGGGCGGAACCGCAGCCATCTGGATCAACAACACAAAAGTCCCGGTAAACATGGACCGCCGCACCGCCGACCTCACCGCCTATGTACAGCCCGGCGAGAACACCATCACCGTACGTGTAACCAGCTCCCTTCGCAACATCATGATCACCCAAAACTACGACGGCTGGATCTTCGGCACCCCAGCCCTTGATGATTATGGAATGACTGGGGAAACGAAACTTGTGTATACAAAATAAGATCTATTTATAGAAGATATAAGTAAAAAGGCATCGCAGGAAGCGAAAATATACCGACTTTCAAATATCAGGTTTTAAGGTCTGACTTTGGGTAGGTATGTCCTGCAATGCCTTTTGTATTTGTATATTTCTTATAAAAACAATATTGTATAAAAATAATATAAATGATATAATAATGACGAACAATGATTATTAAAAAAATATAAACTCCTTGCAGTACCCCATATTTTATGTTACGCTGAATTCACATCTCAGGAAATCTATCTACTATTCATAGCCGTTCGGCGATGTATTCCTGTGAAATAAGTGTAATAAAGAAGGTGGCTGCGCTTGGGTGTAAAAGACCAGGGACTACAGGAGTATCTGAAAGATAACGAACGATTTGCGGATTTTGTGAATGGTACTTTATTTGCAGGAAAGCAAATTGTGGATCCGCGTTATCTTAAAGAGGTACAAAGGAAGAAGAGCGTTTCATACGAACTGCCGCTTGCGGCAAGCAATATACAAAAGAAAAACAGTTCTGAAAAAGATGGCAAGGAAGAAACAGCTATGGAAAGGGATGCTTCCGAAGAGAATAGCACGAGGATTATGTATTTGGAAAGAGAACGTGATTTTCTTCGTCTGCACGACAAGCCGGGGTGTAGATTTTTACTGGCATGTGAAGTTGAGTCTGGGGCGAACTATGAGATGCCTGTGAGGTGTTTTACATATGACAGTATAGAATATACAGATCAGCTAAAAGAGTGGAAAAGAAAGTCTCAGCAAAAGCTTTGGAGAAGAGGAAGAAACCAGAAAAAACGGCGTCGAATTCGTCGTCCATTACTTCCAGTATTTCATCTGGTATTATACCTGGGGAAGAAAAAATGGAGAAGTAAGTTGAAATTACAGGAGATGATGGATATCCCGGAAGCTGTGATGAGTTTCTCAGATAAGCTGCCTGATTATGATATTTGCATGATAGATATCCATGAACAGAATCC
>CAVJRB010000172.1:2528-3503 GCA_963651655.1 bacterium
GAATTATTTCATACTGAGTGGCGAGACATTTTCCAGCTTATGAGACATAGCCGCGAAAAAGAGGAACTGAGAAGGTATATAGAAGAAAATACAGAAGAAATACGAAAGCTAAGTCAGGAGACAAGGTGGTTTCTGGCAATATTACTGGAACAATACGTGTTTGTTGATGAAAAAGTTGTGGAGGTAAAAGATATGTGTGAAGCATGGGATGGCGCAATGCAGATGTATGCTGATGAAGCAAGAGAAGCAACGCGAAAAGAAATGAAGAAAGAGATGAAAAAAGAAGTGAAGAGAGAAGTAAAGAGAGAAAGGCGGAAGATAGCTAAAGAAAAAGATCGCAGAACAGTTTTCAACATGTTTTCCAGAGGATATTCACAGGCAGAAATTGCGGCAATTTCTGAATTGCCGCTAGGAAAAGTGAAGAAAATGTGCAAGGGATTCAGCTGTGATACAGAAATAGCAATACATACTTCTTGATTTGGATTAGAAATAGCAAAAAGGCCGTTGATACTGTTTCAAAAGAAAAGGCATTGCAGGAAGCGAAAATCCTGCAATGCCTTTTGGCATACGTATTATTTCTCCGGGAACATTTTTCCGAAGAGGAAGCGGATAAGGGGACCGCAGTACATGAGCTGCCAGAAGAAGGCAACTGGGAAGTTCATGAAGGTTGTCTGGAACCATACGGCAACGAACTGGGAGCCGGCGTTTTTGAATAAAATTGTGGCAATCAGGCTCATAACCGGGCACATGATGCAGATGATCATAATGGAAATTGCTGCTGTGATGGCGAACGGTCTGTCTTTTGGTGTGACGATACGGAATGCAAGCTTATGGGCAAGGTTGTCTACAATAAAGAACTCCAGTACAAATGCAACCGGCCACATGATCTTCATTTCACCGAAGGCCATTAAAAATACCTGGTTGCTCATTCCACCGATGTTCAGGGAAATGTTGTAGCAGACCATGGCGTAAACC
>CAVJRB010000173.1:0-3593 GCA_963651655.1 bacterium
GAGGAAATAAGGTATGGCAGTAACCACATTTGCGGCAATTGATATCAGTTCATACGAGATCAGTATGAAGATTTTTGAGTTTTCCAGGAAGGGCGGGTTTCGGACGGTTGACGATATCCGGTACCGCCTGAATCTTGGCGTGGGAGTATACTCCAGCGGAACCATGGAAGTGGATAAGGTAGATACCATCTGCGAAGTGTTAGGAGATTTTAAGCGGATCATGGCGGAGTACGGGGTGAAAGAATACCGCGCCTGCACCACCAGTGTTTTCCGTGAAATGAAAAATCCCATCATCATTATTGAGCAGATTTACAGAAGAACCGGAATCCATGTGGAGGTTTTAAGCAACGCAGAGCAGCATTTCCTTGGCTACAAATCTATTGCAGCCATCGAAAACGGCTTCAAGAAAATGATCCAGAAAGGAACTGCCATCCTGGATGTAGGCGGAGGAAACCTGCAGATTTCCCTGTTTGACAAGGATGCCCTTGTGACCACCCAGAGCCTGAAAATGGGAAGCGTGCGTATCCGACAGAGGCTGAAGGAGCTAGAGAAAACCAACACCAACTATGCCCAGCTGGTGGAGGAGTTTATCCGCAACGACCTTACCGGATTCAAGCGTCTCTATCTGAAGGACCGTGACATTAAGAATGTGATCCTGATGGGAGATTTCCTGACCGAAACTCTTTTTAAGGAGGAGCGGCAGGACAATATTATCACAAAAGCGGAGTTCCTGAACCGCTATGAAAAGACCGTTTATAAGACAGAGGAAGCACTTTCCGAGGAGATGGACATTGATCCGGAATACGCAGCCCTGATCGTGCCTACTATGGTCATCTGCAAGGATTTTATTGACCTGTTTAATGCAGAAGCCCTGTGGATGCCGGGCGTTTCCCTTCTGGACGGAATTGCCTATGATTTCGGGGAAAAGAAGAACTTCATCAAGAGTGTGCATAACTTTGAAAATGACATTCTGGTGGCGTCCCACAACATTGCGAAGCGCTATTCCACAGGAAAGGACCACATCAAAGGCACCACAGACCTGGCACTTGCTATTTTTGACAGCATGAAAAAGGTGCACGGAATGGGCGACAGGGAGAGACTGCTTCTGCAGATCGCCGTGCAGCTTCACGACTGCGGCAAGTACATCAGCATGGGAAATGTGGCAGAGTGCTCTTATCAGATCATTATGGCTACAGAGATCATCGGACTTTCCACAGAGGAGCGCCAGATCATTGCAAATGCAGTGCGCTATAATACAACGGAATTTGTTTATTACCAGGAAATCGCAGGGGAGATCGGAATGGACCGCTCGGTCTATCTTCTGATCGCCAAGCTGACTGCCATCCTTCGCATTGCCAATGCCATGGACCGCAGCCATTATCAGAAGGTAAAGAATATGAAGGCTGTGCTGAAGGACAGAACCCTGTTTCTTACCGTGGATTCGGAGCAGGATATTTCCCTTGAGCTTGGACTTTTGAAGGATAAAGTTGAATTTTTTGAAGAGGTATTTGGTATCCGTCTGGTACTCAGACGCAAGAGAAAAGTGTGAGGAGGGGCACAATGGATCTGAAAAATTTTGAAAAACCGGAATATTTTGTGAACAGGGAGTTAAGCTGGCTGAAGTTTGATGACCGAGTTCTCTCAGAAGCAAGAGACAAAAGCCTGCCTTTGTTTGAAAGGCTGAAATTTACCAGCATTGTATCATCCAACCTGGATGAATTCTATATGGTCCGTGTAGCATCTTTGAAGGATCAGGTGCATGCCGGCTATGCCAAAACAGACATTGCAGGCATGAGCCCGAAGGAGCAGTTGAAGGAGATCAGCGCGCAGACCCATGAGCTGGTGCGTTCCCAGTACAGTACCCTGAACCGTTCTCTTCTGCCTGCACTTGAGAAGGTGGGACTTCATCTTGTGATGGAGCATGAGAAGCTGAATGAGGAGCAGCAGGAGTATGTGGATCGCTATTTCGAGGATAATGTGTATCCGGTGCTTACTCCTATGGCAATGGATTCTTCCAGACCGTTTCCGCTGATCCGAAACAAGACTCTGAACATTGGAGCCCTGATTTCCAAAAAAGATAAGAAAAAAGGCAAGGAGGTTCTGGTGTTTGCCACCGTTCAGGTGCCTTCTGTGCTGCCCCGCGTGATCGTGATCCCTTCTGCAAAGAAAGAGGACACTACGGTGATCCTTCTGGAGGAAATCATCGAGCGGAACATTGACAAGCTTTTCCTTGGCTATGATGTGGTCTGCGCACATCCTTACCGTATTATGAGAAATGCGGACCTTTCCATTGACGAGGATGGAGCTGAGGACCTTCTGGTGGAGATTCAGAAGCAGCTGAAAAAGCGCCAGTGGGGCGAGGTGATCCGTCTGGAAGTGGAGGACAAGATCGACTCCAGGCTTCTTGGCATTCTGAAAAAGGAATTTGACATTAAGGAAGAGGATATTTTCTACATCAACGGACCGCTTGACTTAACCATGCTGATGAAGGTGTACGGACAGGATGGCTTCGACCAGTATAAGGAGCCGAAATATACTCCTGCTGTGGTTCCTGCATTTGCAGATGCCAGCAAGGATATTTTCCAGGTGATCCGGGAAGGAGATGTGTTCCTTCACCACCCATACATGAGCTTTGACCCGGTTGTCAATTTCGTGCGCCAGGCTGCCAAGGATCCGGATGTTCTGGCCATCAAGCAGACCCTGTACCGTGTCAGCGGCAATTCTCCTATTATTGCGGCTCTTGCACAGGCAGCAGAGAACGGCAAGCAGGTTTCTGTTCTGGTGGAGTTAAAGGCACGTTTTGATGAAGAGCACAACATTGTGTGGGCAAAAATGCTGGAAAAAGCAGGCTGCCATGTTATTTACGGTCTGGTTGGTCTGAAGACCCACAGCAAGATTACCCTGGTAGTGCGCCGTGAGGATACGGGAATCCGCCGTTATGTGCATCTTGCAACTGGTAACTATAATGATTCCACTGCCAAGCTGTATACAGACTGCGGTATTTTCACCTGCGACGAGCGTTTTGGAGAGGATGCAACTGCTGTATTCAACATGCTTTCCGGATATTCTGAGCCGAAGAGCTGGAACCGTCTGATCGTGGCGCCCATCTGGATGAAGGACCGTTTCCTGAAAATGATCGAGAGGGAAGCGGAGCATGCCAAGAAGGGAATGCCTGCCCTGATCGTGGCGAAGATGAACTCTCTTTGCGATCCCAAGATCATTGCGGCATTGTATCATGCGTCCTCCTGCGGCGTGCAGATCTATCTTCTGATCCGTGGAATCTGCTGTCTGCGAGTGGGAATTCCAGGAGTCAGCGAGAACATTCACGTGCGCTCCATCGTAGGCAATTTCCTGGAACACAGCCGTATTTTCTACTTCAAAAACGGCGAGAGCGATGAGATTTACATGGGAAGTGCAGACTGGATGCCCCGTAACCTGGACCGCCGTGTGGAGATTGTTTTCCCGGTTGAGGACGAGCAGATCAAGGACGAGATCAAGCATGTTCTGGATCTGGAGTTCAGGGACAATGTGAAGGCACATATTCTGCAGCCGGATGGAACCTATGAGAAACCGGATAGAAGAGGAAAGGATAT
>CAVJRB010000174.1:0-1950 GCA_963651655.1 bacterium
GATTCTACGCTGGCCCTTCTTGTGATCGCCCGTACTTTTTCCCTGATGGGACTTCCTTCTGAGAACATCCGCTGCATTACCATGCCATGCTTTGGAACCACAGACCGTACCTATCAGAATGCCTGCAAATTAAGCCAGTGCCTTGGCGCAACTTTGACTGAGGTGAACATTAAGGAAGCAGTAAACATTCATTTCCGGGATATCGGACATGATGATTCGGTTCATGATGTGACCTACGAGAACTGCCAGGCAAGAGAGCGCACCCAGATACTGATGGATATGGCAAACCAGGAAGGGGCACTTTTAGTTGGTACCGGGGATCTTTCCGAGCTTGCACTTGGATGGGCTACCTACAATGGAGACCACATGTCCATGTACGGTGTGAACGCTTCCGTTCCCAAGACTCTGGTGAGACATCTTGTTCGCTATTATGCAGATACTTGCGGTGAGAAAGAGCTGGAGGAAGTGCTTCTTGATATTCTGGACACTCCGGTAAGTCCGGAGCTTCTGCCCCCTAAGGATGGCAAGATCGCCCAGAAAACCGAGGATCTGGTAGGCCCTTACGAGCTTCACGATTTTTATCTTTACTATATGCTTCGTGCAGGCTTTGAGCCGGACAAGATCTACCGCATTGCCTGCCGCACGTTTGAGAACACCTACGACAAGGAGACCATTTTGAAATGGCTGAAAACCTTCTACCGAAGATTTTTCGCCCAGCAGTTTAAGCGTTCCTGCCTGCCGGATGGCCCGAAGGTGGGAAGCGTTGCACTCTCCCCAAGAGGAGACCTTCGCATGCCAAGTGACGCAAGTGCTGCGGTATGGATGGAAGTATTAGATAACCTTTAAATTATGAAAGGTTATCTGACGGCAATCTTTTGTACAATATAAATAAGTTTGTGAGCTTAATTTAGCTTAACTTTCTGGCGGAGAACTGACTGGGTTCTCCGCCTTTTTCAGTGCATCCTCAATGGCATTCAGAAGCAGCTCAGACGTATATTTGCGGTCCGTAGAATACTTCAGGTTGTCAAGGGACTGGCTGTCTACGATCTGGCTTGCCAGTGATTCCAGGGATGGTTTTACCAGCGGAAACATGGCTGTGGTGCTTTCACTTAAATTTACCAGTTCCACAGACTGGATACTGTTCTGGTCCACCGTAACCTCCACGTCAAAAGTATTCTGGTTCAATGTGATGGAAGAGCGGTAAACACCAGGAGTATAGAGGGAGTCTGCTTTTCCTGATGTGGTCTGGCTCCTGCCCGGACCAAACATGAAGTAGATCAGTACACCAAGAAGTATGGCAAGAATGAGAAAAGCGATGGTGTACACCACTTCTTTCATATGTAACACGATGATCCTGGTTTTTGAACTCATGGTCTGCGCCTCCTGGTTTGCTTTGTTTATTCTATCCTATTATCAAACGGGGAAAAATATGATAGAATATTGTGATAATGCCAGACTTATGAGGCTGTTCCTGCCAGCGGGATAAAGCTTTTGAAATCTGCACGATGCCAGATAGGAGGGAGACACACATGTCACTACAGTTTATTATCGGAAGCTCCGGAATCGGGAAAACACATTACGCCTGCCAGCGGATCATACAGGAATCTCTGGAGAATCCGGGAAAGCTGTATTATATTATTGTGCCGGAGCAGTTTACCATGCAGACCCAGAAGAATGTGGTAGAAATGCATCCGGGAAAAGGAATCCTGAATATTGACGTGCTCAGCTTCCAGCGTCTTGCCTACCGTGTATTCGAGGAGGTTGGCGGCGCCAGAGAAGTACTTCTGGATGACACAGGCAAAAGCATGGTACTGCAGAAGCTGGTACAGCAGCACAAAAAAGAGCTCCCCTATCTGGGCAGCCAGATGAACAAGCCGGGCTATCTGGACGAGGTGAAATCCCTGATCTCCGAGTTTATGCAGTACGATATCCGCCAGGAAGAGCTTTCGG
>CAVJRB010000174.1:1960-10585 GCA_963651655.1 bacterium
GCTTTCGGACATGCTGGAAAAAACAGGGGAAGATTCCCTGCTTCAGATGAAGATGAATGACGTAAGCGTGCTTTACCAGGCTTTTACCGATTATCTGGAAGGGCACTATATGACTGGCGAGGGGGTCATGGATGCCCTCAAAAAAGCAATTCCCTTTTCCAGAAAGCTGAAGAACAGCGTGCTTTTGCTGGATGGCTTCACAGGCTTTACCCCTGTGCAGATGAACGTGATCCGGGAACTGCTGGCAGTCTGCGACCAGGTGCTTGTGACCGTCACCATGGATGCCAAGGAGAATCCCCTTCAGATGGGAAAGCCCCATCAGCTGTTCTACATGAGCCGAAAAATGATCCATACCCTGTCCGGTCTGACAAATGACCTGGATGATCCGGTATATTTAAAAGAGGAAAAAAAGGGACGCTTTTCTGACGCCCCGGCTCTCGGATTTCTGGAGCAGCATCTGTTCCGCTACCGAAAAGCAGCTTATGGAAAAGCCCAGGATGAAATCCGTATTTTTGCGGCAGAATCCCCGATCAAGGAGCTGGAAGAAACGGCAAGGCGAATCCGCAGAATGGTCCGGGAAGAGAATCTGAAATACGGAGAAATCGCAGTGATCACCGGAAACCTGGAAAGCTACAAAAGCATTGCCTCCCAGGTATTTGAGGAGGCACAGATCCCTTATTTCCTGGATGAGAAGCATTCTATTTTAATGAATCCTTTTGTGGAATATATACGTGCCGCTCTTGAGATGGTGACAAAGGGCTTTACCTATGAGAGCGTTTTCCGCTATCTGCGCTGCGGCATGTCAGGGATCACTAGGGAACAGGCGGATCAGCTGGAAAACTATGTGCTGGCACTTGGAATCCGGGGCTGGCGCAAATGGTCGGAAAAATGGGTGCGTACCTATCGGATCATGAAGGACGGAGACATCCAGATCTTGAATGAATACCGGGAGCGTTTTGTTGCAGAAGTGGAAGCCCTGGCCCAGGGATTTTCCAGCGGCAAAAAGAAAGTAAGTGAATATTGTTATAGTTTATACCAGTTTATCACAGACTGCGACATTCAAAAGAAACTGAAGGAACAGGAGCTTTCCTTCAAAGCAAAAGGGGAAAAAGCCCTGGAAAAGGAATACGCGCAGATATACGGAATTGTTATGGAACTGCTGGATCGTATGGTGGAGATTCTCGGAGAAGAGGAAATTACAAGGGCGGAGTTTACCCAGCTTCTTGAAACTGGCTTCGCCAAGTCAAAGGTAGCGCTGATTCCCCCAAGCATGGATCAGGTGCTGGTGGGAGATATGGAGCGTACCCGTCTCAAGGAGATCAAGGCTCTGTTTTTCGTAGGCGTCAATGAAGGGAACATTCCCAAAAATACAGACTCCGGCGGAATCCTGACTCAGATGGACCGTGAATTTTTCGCAGAAGAGGGGATGGAGCTGGCGCCGGGGCCAAAGGAGCTGATGAACACCCAGCGTTTTTATCTTTACCTGAATCTGACCAAGCCAAGCCGATATCTTTGTCTTTCCTATTGTTTTTCCAACGGAAAAGGGGAGCCTGTGAGCCCTGCGTACCTGATCCACAGCATCCAGAAGCTTTACCCGGAAATTGAAGTGAAAAATGCTATGGATGAGGAATTTGCTCTTGGCAGCATGGAACTTCCGGGAACCAGCCTGGAATGCTTCTTGAAAGGACTGACAGAGGGAGCCCTTGGAAAAGGAGATCCGCTTTATGGTGAGCTGTACAGCTGGTATTTAAGAAGTCCGAAGTACAGAGAACTGGCGAGAAAGCTGGTGGAGGCATCCATGACCAGGAAGCCTTCCGATGTGATCAGCAAAAGCGTGGCAAAGGTGCTTTATGGGGAAGTTTCTCCTTACAGCGCCACCAGGCTGGAACGTTTTTCCGCCTGTGCGTTTGCCCATTTTCTCCAGTATGGCCTGAGCCTGACGGAGCGTGCGGAGTATGAATTCCGCCCTATGGATATGGGAAATATTATGCACAAGGTTATGGAGAAATTTGCCAAAGAGGTGAAAAAGGAAGGGTTGAAATGGGCTACCCTTACGGAAGAAGAGAGAAATGAGATCGTGGACCGGCTGGTGGATGAGGTCAGTGCGGACTACGGCAATACCATTTTGAAAAGCAGCGCCCGCAATGAGTATATGATCCAGCGAACCAAGAGGATGATGAGAAGAACCGTGTGGGCAGTGCAGGAGCAGCTGAAATCCGGCGAGTTTGAACCGGAAGGCGTGGAGGTAGCGCTCCAGGGCGGACGTATTGACCGTGTGGATACCATGCATACAGAGGACGGCAAGCTGTATGTGCGGGTCATTGACTACAAGACAGGAAATACTTCCTTTGATCTGGTGTCTTTGTACCATGGGCTTCAGCTGCAGCTGATGATCTATCTGGATGGAGCCCTTCAGGTGGAGCAGAACCGTTACCGGGATCAGGAAGTGATTCCGGCTGGCGTATTTTATTATAATATTAAGGACCCTATGGTACAGGAAAAAATTGACGCGGATGTGGAATTAGTCCAGCAGAAGGTTCTAAAAGAGCTGAAAATGAACGGCCTTGTACAGGCTGACCGGGAACTGGTAGAGAAGATGGACAGTTCTCTGGTGTCTCTTCCAGTGTCCTTTAATAAGGACGGAAGCTTCCGAAAGAATTCCTCGGTTGCCACAAGAGAACAGTTTGAGGTGCTGAACCATTATGTGAAGACGAAGATCTCCCACATCCGGCAGTCTATCCTGGACGGAGATGCCCAGGTTTCCCCGTATATGCTGGGGAAAAAGAACGCCTGCACCTATTGCCCTTACAGTACAGTGTGCGGCTTTGACACGGAGATTCCGGGATATGAATTCAGAAGGCTGAAGAATTTCGCAGATGAAGAGCTGTGGAATGCGTTTGCAAAGGAGGTGGAATAGCATGGCAGTAAAATGGACGAAAGAACAGGAACAGGTGATTGGACTGCGGAACCGGAACATTCTGGTCAGCGCAGCAGCAGGTTCAGGCAAAACAGCCGTGCTGGTTCAGCGAATCCTTGGAAAGGTAATGGACCCGGACCATCCGGTGGACATTGATAGGCTTCTGATCATGACCTTTACAAGGGCAGCAGCAGGGGAGATGCGGGAGCGAATTGCCAATGCCCTGGAGGACGCCCTTGGGGAAAATCCGGAGAACGAGCATCTGCAGCGGCAGACTACTTTGATCCACACTGCGCAGATTACCACCATTGACGGCTTTTGTGCTTATGTGATCCGTAATTATTTTCACCTGATCGGACTGGACCCGGGATACCGTACCGGAGAGGAGGGAGAGTTGAAGCTTCTCCAGGAAGATGTGATGAAGGAGCTTCTGGAAGCTTACTATGCCAAGGATCAGGAAAAATATAAATATTTTATTGAGTGCTACGCTACTGGAAAATCAGACGAAGGCATCCGTGACCTGATTTATTCCCTGTATCATGCAGCCATGAGTAACCCATATCCAGATGAATGGCTGGAAGAATGTATTGACAGTTATAAAAATACGGATATAGAATCTATAAAAGCATCCGAATGGATGAAATTGTTATGGAAAAATGTTCTGGCAGATCTGGACCAGGCGAAAGGTCTGGCGGAGGAGGCCAGGAAGCTGTGTTTTTCCCCGGGAGGCCCTTATTTATATGATGACGCCATCTCAAGTGACCTGCTTCTGATCCGGGATGCACAGGAAAAAGCCCTGGCAGAGGATTTTGATGGAACAAGAGCGGTCCTTGGCAGTCCGGCTTTTGCAAGATTGTCTACGAAGAAGCCGAAGGAACCTGTGGATGACCTTTTGAAGGAACAGGTAAAGGCACTTCGGGAAAACGAGAAGGATATTCTGAAGGATCTGGGAAGCCGGTATTTTACTGTGGGAGAAGAGGAACTTCCTCTTCTTCTGGAGTGCTGCCGGGAGCCTGTGGAAATGCTGGTGGAGCTTACCCGGGAATTTATCCGTCTCTATGGGGAGAAGAAACGGGAAAAAAATATTCTGGATTTTACGGATATGGAGCACTTTGCACTGGAAATCCTTATGGAGCGGGTGGAGGATGAGGGCGAAGCGGGATACCGAATGAGCCAGGCGGCACGGGAATTGTCTATGAAATATGATGAGGTTATGGTGGATGAGTACCAGGACAGCAACCTGGTACAGGAGATGATCACTACCTGTGTATCCGGCTGGGCGAAGAAGAGTAAGAACATTTTCATGGTTGGTGATGTGAAGCAGAGTATTTACCGCTTCCGTCTTGCAAGACCGGAACTGTTCATGGAAAAGTATAAAAAGTACACGTTAACGGACAGTGAGGAGCAGCGAATCGACTTGCACAAAAACTTCCGAAGCAGGTCTCAGGTGCTTTCTTGTGCCAATTTTATTTTCCGGCAGATTATGGGCGAGGATTTGGGTGGAATCGCGTATGATGAGGCAGCTGCCCTTTATCCTGGCGCTGTTTTTCCAGAAGGAGCCAGAGACGAATTTCTTTCAACGGAAGTGCTGCTTGTGGAAAAAGACGCAGAGGAACTGGAAGATCTGATGGAGGGGCAGGATGCCAGGGAACTGGAAGCACTTGCCATTTCCCATCGGATTCAGGAAATGGTGGGGAAAGAGAAAATCCTGGATAAAGAGACCGGGGAGTACCGTCCGATGCGATATGGGGATATTGTTATTTTGCTTCGAACTGCGTCTGGCTGGAGCGAGACCTTTACGGATGTTTTAAGTGCCCATGGAATTCCCGTATATGCAGCTTCCAAGACAGGATACTTTTCAGCACTTGAGGTGGTTACGGTTCTGAATTATCTTCAGGTATGCGACAATCCTCTTCAGGACATTCCCCTTGCCGGGGTGCTTCGCTCCCCGCTGGTAGGCTGCACCACCCAGGAGCTTGCCGTAATCCGGGAAGAAGACCCGGAAGGCATGCTGTATGAAAGCGTGCTGCATTTTCTGGGGGAGGAAGAAGCGAATTGTGTAGATGGAGCTGTGGCAGATGCTATAACTGACGGTGATCCCAGTGAGGAAATTCCATGGGAAGAGGAGTATCAGACAGATTTGTTTGACTGGGAGCGTCTGCAGCAGGAGAAAGAGCGGGAAGAAGCTGCAAGGGAGAAGGAAGAACGGCGGAAGCTGATTTCTGCTAAGGAGAGAGAAGCTTTGCAGAAAAAGCTGCGAGGTTTTATTTCTCTTTTAAATGAAATGCGGGATCTTGCAGTTTATACTCCGGTTCATGAATTGATTCTTGAAATTCTGCGAAGAACAGGATACGGCAATTATGCCAAGGCCCTGCCGAATGGTGCACAGCGAAGCGCCAACCTTGCCATGCTGGTGGAAAAAGCCATGGATTACGAGAAAACCAGCTACCGCGGCCTGTTTAATTTTGTCCGTTATATTGAACATCTCCAGAAATATGAGGTGGATTACGGTGAGGTGAATCTTTCCGGTGCAGGGGAAGGCTCTGTGGAGATTATGACTATCCATAAGAGTAAAGGATTGGAGTTTCCTGTTGTGATTGTTGCGGGAATGGGCAAGCAGTTTAATTTCCAGGACTTGAATGCAAGACTGTTGATCCATCCGGATTATGGGCTTGGAGCGGATGCGATTTTGCCGGACAGGCGAATGGTGGTTTCGACCTTGAACAAGCAGGTGATCCGCCGTCAGCTTCTGGAGGAAAGCCTGGGAGAGGAAATCCGTGTGCTTTACGTTGCCCTGACCCGTGCAAAGGAGAAAATGATTCTGACAGGTGCTGTTTCCAATCTGGATAAAGAGTTGATCAGCCTTTCTCGTTTTCGTGAAAATCAGACAGAGCTTCTTCCTGCGGAGACCAGGCTGAAGGGAAAAAATTATCTGGATTATGTTTTGCCTGCTCTGGCAAGACACAGATGCATGGACTCGCTTTATGAGGAGATTGGTCTTTTTCCGACGAAGGAAAATCCTCTTTATGAGGATCCTGCACAGTTTCAGGTGAAGCGTATTACGGCGCAGATGCTGACGGAGGCGGAGGTTGTGGATCAGGCAACGGGACAGATGGAGGAGAATCTTCTGGAGGACTGGGACAGCGAGAAGGTGCTGGATCCGGGAATACGGGAAGAGCTGGATAAGCGTTTTGGGTTTGTGTATCCTTATGAATACCGGAGGGATATTCCGGTGAAGGTTACGGTGTCGGATCTGAAAAAGAAAAGTTATCATGAGGATGAGGAGATTGAGGAGGCTGTTTATTTTGAGCCGGATATTGTTCCTTTAGTTCCAAGGTTTATTGAGGAGAAAACAGAGGCGGAGGAAGAGTTTACGGGGGCGGCCCGTGGTACGGCTTATCATCGTGTGATGGAGTGTCTGGAGTATAGCAAAACGGATACGGTTCAGGATTTGAGAGAACAGGTTGAGGTGCTTGTTCAGAATCAGAAGCTGTCCGAGGTTGAGGCGAAGTGTGTTCGGGTTTCGGATATTCGTGTTTTTGTGGAGTGTGATCTGGGGCAGAGGATGAAGGCGGCAGCGCTTAAGGGGCAGCTGTTTCGGGAGCAGCCTTTTGTGATTTCACGGAGTGCGGCGGAGATTGATGAAAGCTGGGATGAGAGTGAGCGGGTGCTGGTGCAGGGAATTATTGATGCTTATTTTCTGGAAGATGAGGAGATTGTGCTGGTGGATTATAAGACGGATTATGTCCGCAGAGGAGAGGAAAAGAAGCTGATTGAGAGGTATCATACGCAGCTGGAGGATTATGGGCAGGCGTTGGAGAGAATGACGGGGAGACGGGTGAAGGAGAAGTTTATTTACTCGTTTGCGTTGAAGAAGGCAATATTGTTATAAAGATTGGGGATTGGGTTCCCGAGGGGGTGTCTGGTGCCATTGTGCCTGATCTGGGGGGCGGTGCGCAGAACCAGGAAAATCTAAGACGGCAGAATTTTGCTAAAACCGAAGAAAGGAGAGGACAAACTCGCTCCGTTGGAGCTCAGACAGTGTCCTCTCCTTTCTTCAACGCAAAATCCTGCCGCCTAAGATTTTCTCGGAACCTGTGCAATGCCCCCAGACCAGGCACAATGGCACCAGACACATCGCAGGCGGAGGGAAAGAGAAAACGTTGTCTTCTCAAAATTAGTGAGATTTTATTGGATACAGATTGGTTAGAGATGATAGCTTTGAAGTATTTTGAAAAGGATGTTATGCATTGGCAGAAACAGGCTCACAATCTTTGGAAAATTGGGGATTGTGAGCCTGTTGTAGATATACGGCTTGATAGGGTGGAACGTTATACACGCCAGCCAGCAGGGTACTTGTTCTTTAGTGTTCCGTTGACTAGTTTGCCGAAGCCGAGGGGGTAGCCTTCTACGCAGAGCAGGTGCCATCCTTTGGGGTGGGCAGCTTCTTCAGGGAGGATGGTGAGGGTTTCTCCTTTTAGATAGTGCTCCAGGCGAGGGTCGTCAACGGGGAGGGAGATTATGGCTTCTGCTTCATCTTTGCGGAAGGCAAGTGCAAGGGGCTGGGAGGGTTCGAAGCGGTTCTTTTTCAGGTCACCCAGGTAGAGGCCGTTGCGCAGGAAGGTGAGGCCGCGGAAGTTGCAGGATACGGGAGGCAGGTAATAGACCTTGTCTGCGCGGACTTCTATGCGATTCCAGTCAAAGGGCTGACCGCCAAGGGATTTCGGGTCAATTTCCTTAAAGAACCCTTCGATATATTTTTTTACATCTGCCGGCAGTTTGGTTCCTTTGGAAATAGTTGCGGTGGGACCAGATTGTCCCTCTTTTTTCAAAAGGGCAAGGAAGTGTCCTTCTCCTGCCATTTTGTGCGGGAAAATACGCACGCATTTTTTTAGCTCCGGATTTCCATTTCCCCAGGCTGGATTTCCGCTGGAAAAGCCTTCGTAGTTTTCCATGGAAATGAAGGAGAGGTCCGGGCGCTGTTCCAGGAGCCAGGAGATGACTTCTTCGTCTTCTGCTGGTGCGAAGGTGCAGGTGGAATACAGCATTTGTCCGCCAGGCTGGAGCATGTCTGCAGCATTTAGGCAAAGCTGTTTCTGGATATGGGAAAGCTCTTGGGATTTTTCCGGGGTCCAGTCCTTGGCAAGGGCTTCTTCTTTTCGGAACATTCCTTCTCCGGAACAGGGAGCATCCAGAATAATCTTATGGAAAAATTCAGGGAAGTTTTTTACCATTTTTTCTGGTTTTTCGTTGGCAACAAAGAGGTTGGGAATTCCGAAAAGCTCCAGGTTGCGAAGAAGGGCTCTGGCTCTGGTTGTGCTGATGTCGTTGGCAACCAGAAGGCCGGCGCCTTTCAGGGCAGACCCTACAGCTGTGGCTTTTCCGCCGGGAGCGGCACACATGTCCAGCACATATTCACCAGGTTCCACTGGAATGCGGGAAGCGGGGGTCATAGCACTTGGCTCCTGAAGGTAATAAAGTCCTGCCTGGTAAAGGGGACAGCGGGAAGGGCGGCTTTCCTCATTGTAGAAATATCCGTTTTCGATCCATGGGACCGGCCGGATCGCAAAGGGGGAAAGCTCTTCGAAATCCTGGTGGGAAAGCTTCGCTGTATTTACACGGAGACCGTAAGTACGTGGATTCTCGTAGCTTTCCAGAAAAGCATCGTAATCATCTCCGAGCATTTCTTCCATACGCTCCAGAAAGGG
>CAVJRB010000175.1:0-3871 GCA_963651655.1 bacterium
TCTTGTACTGCCACTTGGATGCGATCTCACCGGTAATGGTTCCAAGAGGTGCCTCATAGGAAGCGGGACCTTTATCATAATCATAGAAAAGACCGCTCACCGGAGCTCTCCAGTCGTAGATCAAAGGCGTATGTCCGGTTTCCTCCGCAAAGTTGCCGATGCCGATATAAAAGATCTCAGGCTCTTCCTCTCCTTCAAATATAAAATCCACTCTTCCGAAAAAAGGGGAATCCAGCATTTTGCGGAATCTTTTGCGCAGATGGATCTGCTGCTCATTGGCATTGATCTGATGAAGCAGTGCCTGCTGGTTATCAAAATTCTCATATCCGTACTGGTCCATCTCTGTATAGTTTTCCCAGTAGTATTCATGCATTCCCTCGATGTCTTTCTGGCCTTCTAAAATGGATTCGCTGATGTGCGCAATACGTGTTTTCAGTTTGTCTGTGACAAAAGTCAGAAATGCTTCTCCGTCTCTGTTGTCAATTGCCATATAATATACTCTCCTTCATCCTTCCATGGCTGGTATATTCGATGGTTCCGCACTTCATATTTTGCGGAAACTTTGCTCCATTATACATTATCTTCCCCCAAAAGTATAGATAGAAAAACAGCAGTTTTTCATATGGATTTCTGAAAAACTGCTGTATATTTCTCACGTATTTTCCCTTGTTTTCCGGCAAAAATTTTCTGTCAGGACTTTTTATGCACTCTGGGTCTTATCAAACTGGCTGTTGTAAAGATCTGCGTAGAAGCCTTTTGCAGCAAGCAGCTCTTCGTGACTGCCCTGCTCGATAATATCGCCGTCCTTCATAACCAGGATCAGGTCTGCATCCTTGATGGTGGAAAGCCTGTGAGCAATGACAAAGCTTGTTCTGCCCTTCATCAGGTTATCCATGGCCTTCTGGATCTGCACCTCTGTTCTGGTATCAACAGAGGAGGTTGCCTCATCCAGGATCAGGATCTTATTGTCCGCCAGGATTGCTCTTGCAATGGTAAGAAGCTGCTTCTGGCCCTGGGAAACGTTGCTGGTCTCCTCGTCCAGAACCATCTGATAGCCGCCCGGCTGCTGCATGATAAAGTTGTGGATATGTGCCGCCTTTGCAGCTGCGATCACTTCCTCATCTGTGGCATCCAGTCTTCCGTAACGGATGTTTTCCATAATGGTTCCGGAGAACAGCCAAGTATCCTGAAGAACCATTCCGAACATTTCGTGAAGCTCGCTTCTGTTAAAGTCCTTAACGTCATGTCCGTCCACACGGATGGAGCCGCTGTTTACATCATAGAAACGCATGAGCAGCTTGACCATAGTGGTCTTTCCTGCACCGGTAGGTCCTACAATGGCAATCTTCTGTCCATCCTTTACCTTTGCGGAGAAATCGTGGATGATGATCTTATCCGGATTGTAGCCGAAGTTTACATGATCAAATTCCACATTTCCGTTAAGGCCGTCAATGGAGACTGGGTTTTCTTTGGTGGTCTCTTCCTCTTCCTCATCCAAGAACTCAAATACACGCTCGGAAGCTGCTGCTGAGGACTGGAGAAGGTTGGTGACCTGTGCGATCTGCTGGATCGGCTGGGTGAAATTTCGGATATACTGGAAAAAGGACTGGATATCACCTACTTCAATAGCACCTTTTACCGTAAACCATCCGCCAAGAAGAGCTACCATAACATATCCCAAGTTTCCTACAAACTGCATGACCGGCATCATCATTCCGGAGAAGAACTGGGATTTCCATGCAGATTCGTAAAGCTTCTGGTTGTCTTTCTCAAACTCGGCAACTACATCCTCTTCCTTATTAAATACCTTCACTACATTGTGTCCGCCGTAGTTTTCCTCGATCTGTCCGTTTACCTCGCCAAGATATTTCTGCTGCGCCTGGAAATATTTCTGGGAGTGTTTCATAACAAAATTGATAATGATCATGGACAACGGCAGGATCAGAAGGGCTGCCAGAGTCATCCACACATTGATGGAAAGCATCATCACAAACACACCGATCAGGGTGGTGACAGAAGTGATCAGCTGGGTAATACTCTGGTTCAGACTCATCTGAAGGGTATCCACATCATTGGTTACACGGGAAAGAATCTCTCCGTTTGTCCGGCTCTCATAATAATTCATGGGAAGACGGCTGAATTTCTTAGAGATATCTTTTCTTAAATTATAGGTAACATCATTGGAAATTCCAGTCATCACATAGCCCTGGATAAAGGAGAAGCAGGCGCTTGCCACATAAAGTCCAAGGGTCCACAAAAGGATATATCCGATTTTTCCAAAATCAATGCTTCCGGTTCCGTTTACCTTGGCAACCAGTCCGTTGAAAAGCTCAGTGGTTGCTTTTCCAAGGATCTTCGGTCCTACAATGTTGAAAATGGTTCCTGCAATCGCAAAAATAAACATTAAAACGAAACGGAATTTGTAGCGTTCCATGTACTGAAACAGACGCTTCATTGCGCCTTTGAAATCTTTGGCCTTTTCACCGGAGTTCATTGCACGGCTCCGGCGGCCGCCCATCATAGGGCCTCTGGCTTTGTTTTCACTCATGCTAATTCCTCCTCTGAAAGCTGGGACATGGCAATCTGGCGGTAAACCTCACAGTTCTTCATCAGTTCCTTGTGGGTGCCGATGCCTGCCATATTTCCCTCATCCAGAACAATGATCTGATCCGCGTTCAGGATGGTGCTGATTCTCTGTGCAACGATAATGGTGGTAGTGTCTTTGGTCTTTTCTTTCAAGGCCTGGCGGAGCTTGCTGTCCGTCTTGAAATCCAGTGCGGAAAAGCTGTCGTCAAAGATCAGGATCTCCGGCTTTTTGGCAATGGCTCTTGCAATGGAAAGACGCTGCTTCTGACCTCCGGATACGTTGGTTCCGCCCTGGGAGATCGGTGCATCGTAGCCTTCCGGCTTCGCCTCAATAAAGTCATCGGACTGGGCAATTTCTGCTGCCAGCTTCACATCCTCCCGAGAAATTTCCGGCTTGCCGTAACGGATATTGGAATCAATGGTTCCGGAGAAAAGGACACCCTTCTGCGGAACATAGCCAATGCGGTCGCGAAGGTCATGCTGGGTCATGTCGCGGACATCTACACCGTCCACCTTCACGCAGCCCTTTGTTACATCATAAAATCTTGGAATCAGATTGATCAGGGTACTCTTTCCGCTTCCGGTACTTCCGATGATGGCAACAGTCTCACCTTTTTTCGCTTTGAAGGTAATGTCGTTAATCACATTTTCCCCGGCTTCCGGATAAGCGAAGCTTACATGGTCGAACTCTACGGTTCCTTTTTCCTGTTTATCAGGAAGAACCGGATCCTCCGGATCATTTACGGAAGGCTCCATTTCCAGAACCTCGCAGATACGTCCGGCTGCAACATTGGCTCTTGGAAGCATAATGGAAATGGCGGTGATCATCAGGAAGGACATAATGATCTGCATTGCGTACTGAATAAATGCCATCATATTTCCAACCTGCATAGTTCCGTTGTCAACGCCGTGGGCGCCAAAGTAAATAATTGCAACGGATACGCCATTCATGATCAGCATCATGATCGGCATCATAAAGGTCATGCAGCGGTTAACAAACAGGTTAGTCTTTGTAAGATCCATATTGGCTTTCTCGAAACGCTCTTCCTCATGTTTCTCACGGCTGAATGCGCGGATAACCGGGATTCCGGTAAGGATTTCACGGGTTACCAGGTTCAGTCTGTCGATCAGGGTCTGAAGCTTGGTAAACTTCGGCATTGCAATCTGGAACAGCACCAGGATCACAAGAAGGATCAGTACCACTGCCACCGCAAGGATCCAGGTCATAGAGGAATCGGTCTGAAGTACCTTGATCACGCCTCCGATACCAAGGATCGGCGCATAG
>CAVJRB010000176.1:0-3385 GCA_963651655.1 bacterium
AGTTTGTGGAGATGAATGATCCGATGGGACCATATGGAAACAAGGCTCTTGGAGAGCCGCCTGCAATTCCGGGGGCACCTGCCATCCGAAATGCAGTTTTGAACGCAACGGGAGTTGGATTTTCCGAAATTCCTCTGACACCGCAAAGACTGATTGAAGGCTTTACAAAAGCCGGACTGATCTAAGAGAGGGGGCATGAGGAATGTACGATATTGAGAATTATTACAATGCAGAAACCATAAAAGAGGCGGTCACGCTTTTGAAGGAGCATCCGGATGCAAGAGTGATTTCCGGCGGAAGTGATGTGCTGATCAAGATCCGTGAGGGCAAAATGGCAGGAACCTCTTTGGTGAGCATCCGGGATATTAAGGAAATCCGGGGTGTCCAGCTGATGGAGTCCGGCGATATTTATATTGGCGCGGGAACCACTTTTTCCCATGTAACAAATGATCCGGTGATCCAGAAACTGATTCCGGTTCTGGGAGAGGCTGTGGATCAGGTTGGCGGTCCCCAGGTGCGCAACATTGGAACCATTGGCGGCAATGTGTGCAACGGAGCGGTCAGTGCGGACAGTGCCCCCACCTTGTTTTCCCTGAATGCCATGCTTCGCATCGCAGATGGCACCGGGGGACGGATGGTTCCCATTCAGGATTTTTACCTGGGACCTGGACGGGTGGATCTTCATCAGGGAGATGTGCTCACCCACATTGTGATTCCGGGAAAGGATTACCAGGGGTATCATGGTTTTTATATTAAGTATTCCATGCGAAATGCCATGGATATTGCAACTTTAAGCTGCAGTGTGGTAAGCAGGATCGATCCTTTGAAGAAGATTCTGGAGGATGTAAGGATTACCTTTGGCGTGGCTGCGCCTGTGCCGTATCGATGCCATAAGGCGGAAGAGGCATTGAAGGGAATGGAGCTTGGTGATGAGCTGTACGACAAAGTGGAGACGCTTGTGCGGGAGGAAATCAATCCAAGGGATTCCTGGAGAGCTTCCAAGGCGTTCCGTCTGCAGATCGGCGGAGAGATCGCGAAGCGTGCGCTGAAGGAGAGTGTCCGCAGGGGAATGGTGGCTGGTGTTGTGGTTTCAGACCATGGGGCTGGCACGGCGGAGAATGCTCAGGTTTTACCGGGCAATGCAAATGAAACAGGAGGTGAGCTGTCATGAAGAAAGATATGAGGCTGGTACAGTGTACCGTAAACGGGAGAGAGGTAGCCGAGTATGTGGACGTGAGAGAGTCTCTTCTTGATATGCTGCGTAACCGTCTTGGGCTTACCTCTGTGAAAAAAGGCTGTGAAGTAGGAGAGTGCGGGGCCTGTACCGTGATCATTGACGGCGAGACCATCGACTCCTGTATTTACCTGGCTGTATGGGCGGAAGGCAAGAACATCCGCACTCTGGAAGGCCTTGAGAAAAACGGCGAGCTGACCAGGATCCAGGAGGCATTTATTGAAGAGGGTGCCATCCAGTGCGGTTTTTGCACACCGGGCTTTGTAATGTCCGCCACTGTTCTTCTGGAGCGGGGAGAGAAGCTTACAAGAGACGCTATCCGCAAGCACATGGCAGGAAACCTCTGCCGCTGCACAGGATATGAGAATATTGTGAATGCGGTGGAGAAGGTGAATCAGGAGAATATGGACGGGAAATAGCGGAGTTTATATGTGCAAGTGATGTGTTTTGTGCTATACTGAATAAAACGCTTAAAGGGCGGGGGCTTCCCCGCCTTTTATAAAAGGATGAGACAGGCAGGAAAAAACTATGAGTGAGAATTGTGTTATTGTCCGCGGCGGCGGGGATCTGGCGAGCGGCGTGATCCACAGACTGCATCGCTGCGGTTACCGTGTATTAATTTTGGAATGTGAGAAGCCAAGCGCCATCCGCAGAAAGGTAGCTTTCTGCGAAGCAGTGTATGATGGAACTGCAGAAGTGGAAGGCGTTTTGTGCAGGAAGGCAGATTCTCTGGAAGAGTGCGAGAAAATATGGCAGGCAGGAGAACTTCCTCTTATGGTAGATCCTGCAGGCGCGTGCATCCGGACCCTTAAAGAACAGGGCAGAGTGGATGCCCTTGTGGATGCGATCCTTGCCAAGAAAAATCTGGGAACTACCAGAGATATGGCCCCTCTTACTGTGGGATTAGGTCCTGGCTTTACTGCCGGGGAGGATGTAGATTATGTTGTTGAGACCATGCGCGGACATGACCTTGCCAGGATCATTAGGGAAGGCCAGGCTATTCCCAATACGGGTGTTCCCGGTATGGTTGGAGGCGTAAGCAAAGAGCGCGTCATCCATTCCCCTGGTGCCGGCAGGATTCATAATATTGCCCATATCGCCGATCTTGTGGAGAAAGGACAGATCCTTGCCTATGTAGGCGAAGTGCCCGTAGAAGCCTCTATAACAGGCGTCCTGCGGGGAATTATCAAGGAGGGCTACCAGGTTCCCCTTGGAATGAAAATTGCCGATATAGACCCAAGAAAAGAAGAGAAAAAGAACTGCTTTACCATTTCCGATAAGGCAAGATGCATTGCCGGAAGTGTGGTGGAGATTTTGCTGAGCGAAGGGGTATTGCCGGAGAAATAATTTTGAGGGAGGGCAGGATGAGAGAGCGCGGATATTTTCTGGATTTATTGAAACTTGATATAGAGAAATACCCGGTGATCGCGGTGGTCGGCGGCGGGGGAAAGACCAGCCTGATTTATCGCCTGAATGAGGAATTGCAGAGCATAGGAAAAAAGGTGATCATTTCCACAACAACCCACATGGCCTGCGATCCCACGCTGCCGCTTGTGGGAAGCAAAGAACTTGAGAAAGTCCCGGAAATGCTGGAAAAACATGGATTTGTGGCAGCCGCCGATATAGAAGAAGCCTCCGGGAAAATGTGCTCCATAGAAGAGGGGAAACTGCAGAAACTGGCTTCCCTTTGCGATGTGATGCTGATCGAAGCGGACGGTGCGAAGCACAAACCTTTGAAGGTTCCGGCAGACTGGGAGCCGGTGATACCGGAATTTGCAGATGTTGTAGTAAGCGTGATCGGTCTGGACTGCCTTGGCAAGCCCATCTGTGAGAACTCCCACCGCGCAGAATACACCAGTGCTTTCCTCAAAAAAAATCTGGATGCACCGGTAACGGCAGAAGATATTGAGAAAATCGCCACTTCCGTCCACGGGTTATATAAGAACGTGGACCACAAAGTTTATCGGGTTTATTTAAACAAAGCAGATGTATTACCTGACCACTCCCCGGCAGAACATATAGTAGAAGACCTGGCAAAACAAGGCACTGTAGCTGCATATGGCAGCTTGAGAGAGGCAGAAAGATTATGAAGATTGCACTGATCATGCTGGCAGCAGGAAACAGCCGGCGGTTTGGCAGCAATAAGCTGCT
>CAVJRB010000177.1:0-2318 GCA_963651655.1 bacterium
GATCCCCGTTTGCCCGCTGCATAAATCCACGGATCAGCTGGACAACGCTCTGTTTTTCTTTCTTCTTATCCATACAATTGCTCCTGCTGTTACTGCGATGGACGGCGCAGAGCCTGATATAGCAAAAGCTAAGCACCTGCTGCATTTAAGTATCCCCGCCAGTCTATCGCGCAATTTTTTTGTATCATACCATGAAATGGGATTTCTGTCTACTGTCTGCCCGGATATTGCCTGCCACCGGAAACTTTATTCGTACCTGTCCAGGGTAATGTCCTGGAAAAAATATTCCAGAATTTCCTGCCAGCTGTAACCTTCTTTTGCCATCTCATTGGCTGCCGTCTGGCTCATTCCCACGCCATGCCCGAAGCCGCCGCCTGTGATTTCCACGCAGTCCCCTTTGTTTCCCTTCAATTGAAAATAAGAGCTTGGCAGAAGGCTTCCCCCAGTCACGGTGCTTCCATCTTTTTCCGTGATGGCCTGGCCCTGCGGAGACAAAAACTCCCGGATTTCGTATTCCCCTTCTAACTGCACTGCCTCCTTTTCTGTGGTGATCTGAAGCCCGGTTACGGCTCCGCTTTCACTTTTTTTCACCACCTGTATGGATTTCAGGCTTTCACTGCCGGTCAGGTTTTTGGTTCTCTCTTCCAGAATTGTCCAGGGAATTGTCACCTTCCAGCTGCTCCAGGGAGCATTCTGGTCAAACTCACATTCCACGCTTTTCAGATAGGAGGATGGCGTCCCGCCCCAGATTTCGTCTGTGCTGGTTCTGCCGGATGAGGTGGAAAAATAATAGGCAGTTACTGGCTTTCCGTCCTGGCACATGATCTGGCCGTTGGTTTCTCTTACTGCCTGACTAGTTTTGTCTGTGGGCGCAATGTTGCCATAGACCTGGAAATTCACGCTGTCATCCACATCTGCCCCGTATTCTTCCTGAAGGCTGCCCTCTTCCATCTGGCATACAGCATAGGTTCTGGCACATACTGCCTGTGCCATCAGGGCCTGGCTTTCGTAGGAGGCCGGCATCTCGCTTGGAACCACACCTTCCAGGTAGGTTTCCAGAGGAAGTTCATTGATCAGGAGCAGGCCCTGGGGCGTGTTTTGAATTTCCAGGGTTCCGCAGTAGACTGGCGGACTCTCCTGTCTTTCTATGGAAGTAATGGTAATTCCCGCTTCTCCACCGTCCAGAACAAATTCGCCCTGGGAAAGTTCAGGGGAATCTGGAGTATACTCATAATTGACTCCGTTTAAATTCAAGGTCACAGAGGAATGATAATAAGATTGATAGCTTGAGTCCATGAGAAGCACACGAATCTTCCCGGACAGCGTAGAAGGCCTCTCTTCCCCAGATTCGGCAGTTCCAGGAAGGCCATCGTTCTCCGTTGCCTCGGCGCTTCCAGTATTCTGCACACCATCCGTCTTTTGCGCCGCATTCACGTTCTTAGCTTTCTTGACTTCTTGATCTGTGCTGCCTTCCTGCCCTTCACTAACTTCCTGATTTTCTCCAACTCCCTGTAAGTGTTTTCCCCCAACTGTCATCCCGTTCTCAATCCCTCCCGCCCCGGCAATTCCAAGTGCATATCCATTCCAGGTTGCTGAACCTGTTTTTTCCCTGGCGCGGTTCACCTCCACTGCCTTATTAAACAGCAGCAGCCATCCCAACAGCACAATAAGGAAATAATTTATTTCATAAAAAAATCTGGTTTTCTTCATACAGTAAGTATATGAAGAAAACCAGATAAACATGTCCTTATATATGGGAATATTGCCTGCAGGCAACCTGTCCTTTTATTTGCGCACGCCAAACTTATATGCAGTGAAGGACTGGTATTTCTCTCCAACCGCCAGGACAGGAGAATGGAAATTCTCTACGTTCACTGCGTTTGGCTCCACCTGTGTCTCCAGACAGAAGCCCTCGCGCTTGTTGTAAACATGTCCGTTCTTGCCTTTCTCATCAATAACGAAATTACCGGCATAGAACTGCACGCACGGACAATCAGAAATTACATCCATGGTAATACCAGATGCCTCATTATAGGCAGACGCGATCACTCTTCTGCTGCCCTTGGCGTAATTGTCGGTTACATAGTTGTGGTCGTAGCCGCCTGTAAACTTCAGCTGCTGGAAATCGGCGTCGATCTCATCTCCAATCTTCTTAGCCTTGTTAAAATCCATTGGAGTTCCCTCTACCGGCGCATATTCGCCTGTAGGAATGGAAAATTCATCTACCGGAGTGTAATCCTTGGCATGAATGGTAACATATGTATCCAGAACCTTGCCGCTGCCCTCTCCTGCAAGGTTAAAGTAGGAGTGGTTGGTCA
>CAVJRB010000178.1:0-1077 GCA_963651655.1 bacterium
CATTACAATCAGCCGTGAATTTGGAAGCGGCGGACGCTTTATTGGCGAGGAAGTGGCAAAAAAGCTTGGAATTGCTTATTATGATAAAAATATTATCAATGAGATTGCCCAAAAGTCCGGTTTATCACCGGAATATATTCAGGAAAGTGCAGAATTATCTCCGAAAAAAGGGCTGTTTGCCTATGCCCTTAGCGGACGGGACATTACAGGGAAATCTGTGGAAGACCTGGTGTATGAGGCACAGAGAAAGGTTATTTTGGAACTGGCAGAAAAAGAACCATGCGTGATGATAGGAAGAAATGCAGATTTTATCCTGAAAGACCGAAACGATGTGCTGAATGTTTTTATCCATGGCGATATGCCGGAAAAGACACAGAGAATCTGTCAGCTATACAGCGTCAGTGAGAGGGAAGCTGCAAAAATGATGGCAGATACAGATAAACGGCGAATGGCAAATTATAATTTCTATACCGATCAGAAATGGGGAAAAGCAAGTAATTATACCTTATGCCTGAACAGCTCACAGCTTGGATATGACAGATGCGAAGCAATCATTACAGAGTGTGCGAAGTAAAGAATCTGTAAAGGCAAATGGTGATGTCGCCGGTAGGCGACATGTCCGTTTTGTGAAACGATTGTTGATTGTATTAACTCTTGACATCCTAATGATGTTAGGTTAGAATAAACCTAACATCATTAGGATTTGGAGGGGGTAAATTATGTTTCACAAAGGACTAAATAAAGAAATTATTGTAGAAACAGCAAAAGAACTTATAGAGGAAACAGGATTTAGCAATTTTTCTATGCGTAAACTTGCAGATAAGCTGGAGGTTAAAACAGCGTCACTTTATACGCATATTGAAAGTATGGAAATGTTATTTACAGAAATTGGATTATCCGCATTGAGAGAACAACGTGACTGCCTTTGGCACACAATTGGGAAAAAGCATGGCGATAATGCAGTGAAGGCACTGGCTGCCGGATACCGATGCTTTTCTGTTGAACACCCTGAACTTTACCGGATAATCATGCAAATGCCGTCTGGTGACAATGAAGTCCTGAAAGAGGCTGCTGCCA
>CAVJRB010000178.1:1087-2963 GCA_963651655.1 bacterium
TCTTGGCAATTATCAGATCCCGGATGAACGAAGAATGCACTGGCAGCGTGTGATGCGAGGAATGATGCATGGATTTGTATCAGAAGAACAGGCGGGTTATTTTTCCCACTATCCTGTTGCTGTAGAAGAGAGTTACAAAATTGCTGTCAGCTGCATAATTGACGGACTTCACAGAGAGGCAGGCGAGAATTTTGGCAAATGATAAATTTTCACTCTTCACAGAAGTACCTGTCAGAAAGGCTGTACTGACCCTTGCGGTCCCGACAGTGATCAGCCAGCTTATTACCGTTGTTTATAATATGGCCGATACCTTTTTTATCGGACAGCTGAATGATCCGCTACAAGTGGCGGCAGCAACGATTGCAATGCCATGCTTTATGTTTTTGACAGCGTTTGCAAATTTGTTCGGGCTTGGAGGTTCAAGCCTTATTTCCCGCTGCCTTGGTTCCGGAGATAAAGAAAAAGCCCGGCATACGGCTGCATTCTGTATTTGGACAGGCATTGCAGCTGCATTCCTTTATGGTATTGTCATTCTGTTATCAGAACCGTTTTTATTTCCAGTTCTTGGTGCAAAAGCAGAGACCTGGGATTATCTGAAAAAATATGTTTTCTGGACCATTGGAGTGGGATCTGTTCCTACTGTAATGAATGCAGAATTCGCACATCTTATCCGTTCAGAGGGTTATTCCAGACAGGCCGGATTCGGTGTGGCGTTTGGAGGCATCCTGAATATTGCACTTGATCCCCTGTTCATCTTTATATTTCGGATGAATATTGCTGGTGCCGCAATGGCAACAATGTTTTCAAACTTATTTGCAATGCTGTATTTTATAGGATTTCTTTTTCATATCCGTAAGAAAACAGTGATCACTATGAACCCTGCGTCTTATTCTGTTCATCAGAAAATTCCCCTTGAGGTTGTAACTGTGGGCCTGCCGGGATTTGTGATGACGATGATGTCTACGATTTCCAACACCGTCCTCAATCACATTGTTGCAGGATATTCTGCCACTGCAATTGCAGGTATGGGTATTGCAAAAAAAATTGATCTGCTTGCATTTGCTATTGCACAGGGAATGACGCAGGGAACACTTCCTTTAATTGGTTACAATTACAGTTCCGGTAATATGAAACGAATGAAACAGTCCGTCCAAACCGCATTTTGTTACAGCTTTATTGTAGCAGTGTGTGGTACTGTCCTCCTTTATTTTGGAGCTGCTCCTATTGCCGGGAGTTTTATTTCAGACGCCGATACAATTGGTTACGGGCAGCAATTCCTAAAAATAATCTGCCTCGCCTGTCCGACAACCGCAATTAACTTTATGGTCATTACCGTTTTTCAGGCAATTGGCAAAAAAATACAGCCTTTATTTTTGTCATTACTGCGTAAAGGCAGTCTGGATGTTGTATTTATGCTGTTATTGAATCAGACAATAGGAATATCCGGGATTGCATGGGCAACACCATTTGCTGACTGGATTGCCTTTGTTATTTCTGCGTTCCTCATTATTCCATATTTGAAAAAATTAAACGAAAATTGAGCTTGTTACAACAGACTGGCAGCTTCCAACCACGACTGTTCTGTTTCCTTTTTATGCGCGAAAATGCCTTTTCAGAAATCTGCCAGGCGCCTTCCGATTTTTCTGCCGCCACTGCCAAATTCACGGCCAATTGTAATGATTCTGTTCATCTGATCAGTCCTCCTGTTTATTTGTGATATATTGCCTGTTGCTTTTCTTTAGCAAAAAGAAAGCAACAAAAGCTGTTATAGTTTCGCTGAGGGAATGGCAAAGCCAAATGACGTTCTCTCCAAAAATGTGCGGCAGAATCAATACAAGGATCGGCAAACAAATCACACTTCGGCTCAGGGAAATAG
>CAVJRB010000179.1:0-491 GCA_963651655.1 bacterium
ATAGCAACAAAAACACCAGGTACAGGGCTTGTGATGGTGAAACATTCACAAAAGGGCCAGAGGTAGAACTGGCAGGTAAGGAGGATTAACAGTAATGTTAGATCAGTCATGTTACAAAAAGGCAGATGAGATTATTGAGCATTATGAAAAATGTGCGGCCTCATTAATTCCCATCATGCAGGACATCCAGGCAGAATACCGGTATCTGCCTGCAGAGCTTCTGACCTACGTTGCCGAGAAGATCGGCGTCACAGAAGCCAAGGCGTTTAGCGTAGCCACCTTCTATGAGAACTTTTCCTTTGAACCCAAGGGGAAATACATTATCAAGGTGTGTGATGGAACAGCCTGTCATGTAAGGAAATCCATTCCCGTAAAAGAAGCTTTTATGAAAGAACTGGGACTTAGCAATAAGAAGCACACCACAGACGACATGATGTTCACTGTGGAGACCGTATCCTGTCTTGGAGCCTGCGGACTTGCTCCCACCTGTA
>CAVJRB010000179.1:501-3564 GCA_963651655.1 bacterium
CCTGTATGGTCAATGAAGAAGTGCATGCCAAGATGACGCCGGAGAAGGTAGTAGAGCTGATTAACAGATTGAGAGGTGAGAATGGATGAGAATAAACAGTAAAGAAGAACTGCTGAATAAGAAAGCTGAGGTTGAGCAGCTGATAAATGGTTTTACCTGCCGTGTTCTCGTCTGTTCCGGTACCGGATGTATGGCTTCCGGTGCACAGAAGATTTACGATGAGATGGTAAGGCTTTGTGAAGGAATCGATGGCGTACAGATCGAGATGGAGAAAGACATCCCCCATGTAGGCGTGATCAAGACCGGCTGCCAGGGACTTTGCGAGTTAGGACCTCTGATGCGCATTGAGCCTTACGGATATCAGTATGTACATGTTCAGGAAGAAGACTGTCTGGAGATCGTAGAGCGTACCGTACGCCTTGGACAGCCTGTAGACCGCCTGTTTTACCGTCATGGCGATGAAGTCTGTCCCAAGCCTGAGGACATTCCGTTCCTGAACCGCCAGACCAGGATCGTTCTGGAGAACTGCGGTAAGATCGACGCAGAATCCATTGATGAATACATTGCGGCAGGAGGCTTTGCTGCCCTTGCAAAAGCAGTCACCGAGATGACCCCTCAGGATGTCATTGACGAGATTACCAAATCCGGCCTTCGCGGACGCGGCGGCGCTGGTTTCCCGGCCGGCAAGAAATGGTCACAGGTAGCCAGACAGAAAGAGAAGACCCGCTATGTAGTATGTAACGGTGACGAGGGTGACCCGGGAGCATTTATGGACGGCTCCGTTATGGAAGGCGACCCCTATAAGATGATCGAGGGTATGATCATTGCCGCTTACGCAGTTGGCGCTGAGAATGGATACATCTATGTGCGTGCAGAGTATCCTCTTTCGGTTGCCAGACTTCGTCTTGCCATTTCCCAGGCTGAGAAATACGGCCTTCTGGGTGATAATATCCTTGGCAGCGGCGTGAATTTCCACCTTCACATCAACCGGGGCGCAGGAGCTTTCGTATGCGGTGAAGGTTCTGCCCTGACTTCCTCCATCGAAGGAAACAGAGGCATGCCTCGTGTGAAGCCCCCTCGTACTGTTGAGAAAGGCCTGTGGGGAAAGCCAACCGTCCTCAATAACGTAGAAACCTATGCCAACGTTCCCAAGATCATCGTTCAGGGCGCTGACTGGTTCCGCACCATCGGAACAGAGGGAAGCCCGGGAACCAAGACCTTCTCCCTTACCGGAGCTATTGAGAATACCGGTCTTATTGAAGTGCCCATGGGAACCACGCTTCGTGAGATCATTTACGATATCGGCGGCGGCTTAAAGAGCGGCGCTGCATTTAAGGGCGTACAGATCGGCGGTCCTTCCGGCGGATGCCTCATTGAGGAGCAGCTGGATGCACCACTTGATTTTGACTCTGTGAAGAAGCTGGATGCCATTATGGGTTCCGGCGGATTGGTTGTTATGGACGAGAATACCTGTATGGTAGAGGTTGCCCGTTTCTTCATGAGCTTTACCCAGCGCGAGAGCTGCGGCAAGTGCGTTCCATGCCGTGAGGGTACCAAGCGTATGCTGGAGATCCTGGAGAAGATCGTAGCAGGCAATGGAGAAATGTCTGATCTTGACGAGTTGGAAGAGCTTGCAACTATGGTTCAGAGCATGGCTCTTTGCGGACTTGGCAAGAGTGCGCCTCTTCCGGTCCTCAGTACCATGAAGCGTTTCCGAGAGGAATACGAGGAGCATATCCGGGACAAGAAATGCCGTGCCAAGGTCTGCACCGCACTCCGTCAGTTCCACATCAATCCGGAGTTCTGTATCGGCTGTGGAAAATGTGCCAAGAACTGTCCTGCCGGGGCAATTTCCGGCAAGATCAAATCACCTTATCATATTAACAATGATGTATGTATCAAGTGCGGTACCTGTAAGGATAACTGCAACTTTGATGCAATATACGTGGAAATGTAGAGGGAGGACAGATTATGGGTACAATGACAATTGACGGCAGAAAAGTCGAATTTACAGATGAAAAAAATGTCCTGACCGTAATTCGTAAGGCAGGAATCAATATTCCCACACTTTGTTATCACTCAGAGGTTTCCACTTTTGGAGCCTGCCGTCTGTGTACGGTAGAGGATGACCGTGGAAGAACCTTTGCCTCCTGTTCCGAGGAACCAAGGGACGGCATGGTTATTTATACAAACTCAGGCAAGATCAAGAAATACAGAAAACTGGTAGTGGAGCTGCTGCTTGCGGCACATTGCCGTGACTGTACTACCTGTATCAAGAGCGGCGAGTGCGTGCTTCAGGAGCTGGCCCACCGTCTTGGGGTACATAACATCCGTTTCCAGAATACAAGAGAGCAGTACGAGATCGATGACAGTTCCCCGTCACTGATCCGTGATCCTAATAAATGCATCCTTTGCGGCGACTGTGTGCGTGCCTGTGAGGAGCTTCAGGGAATCGGCGCTTTGAATTTCGCATACCGCGGAACCGAGGCCATCGTAATCCCGGCATTTAATAAAAAGATTGCAGAGACCCAGTGCGTGAACTGCGGTCAGTGCCGTGTATTTTGTCCGACCGGTGCGATTTCCATTAAGACGCACATGGATGAAGTTTGGGAAGCACTGGCAGACCCGGAAGTACGGGTAGTGGCGCAGATCGCGCCGGCAGTTCGTGTTGCAGTGGGTGATCACTACGGACTTCCTAAGGGACGCAGCGTAATGGGAAAAATTGTCAACGCGCTTCACAGAATGGGCTTTGACGAAATTTATGACACCACATTCAGCGCGGATCTGACCATTATGGAAGAGTCTGCAGAGTTCCTGAACCGAATTGAGAAAGGTGAGAATCTTCCCCTTCTTACTTCCTGCTGCCCTGCATGGGTGAAATTTATTACAGACCAGTACAAGGATTACATTCCGAACCTGTCTACCTGCAGATCTCCTCAGGGAATGATGTCTGCGGTTATTAAGGAATTCTTCCGTGATCCGGAGAATGCCAGGGGCAAGAAGACGGTTATGGTTTCTATCATGCCATGTACTGCCAAGAAGGCAGAGGCAATCCGTCCCAAC
>CAVJRB010000180.1:0-16646 GCA_963651655.1 bacterium
TCATCCGGGCAAAATCTCCCACAAATTGTGACGCACATCTTGCAGAAAGCCTTTTGGGGGCACGCTCTAGCGCAGGATGCAGTGAAGGCCCCTGTAGTGTCCGTGGAAAAAAGAGCAATCGAATACGGGATGTTTTTCACAAAAACAACAACCGGATAAGAGATGTTTATTACAAAAAAGGACTGCCGTATATGCGGCAGTCCGTGTGCAGAGGCAGTCCTATATGAGGAAACTCTGTGAAAATATTTTGTAGAAACCAGGTTATTTCGTAAAATTAACGGTGATGGAACAGATCTCGCTGTCAGTTCCCACTCTCATGTTTGGTCCCCAGATTCCGGCCCCGGAAGTGACAATGTTGTGCATGCTTCCTTTCTGAAGGTAGCCACAGGAATTTTCCCAGAATAGATGGATAATGAGATTTCCGGGGAAAATCTGGCCGTCATGAGTGTGACCGCAAAGGTCCAGATCCACACCGGCAGCAGCTGTTTCCGAAAGCTCTTTTGGCTGATGATCGATAAATATAATTGGTTTGCTCTGGTCCAGCGTTTGGGTAAGCTGGGCCGGAGTCTGACGGGAGCCTTCTACTTTTTCACAGCGGGAAGCGTCCCGGCGTCCTACTATGTAAAACTTGTTGTCAATCAGCACGGACTCGTCATCCAGCAGGGTAATTCCAGCGTCTTTCAAAAATTCTTCCATTCTTGGATCATTGTAGCTGTCCTCAGTTCCATTAAAGGTAAAGCCTGCCAGAATCGGCTCGTTGAGATCGTGATTTCCCCAGCAGGCGTACACGCCATATCTGGATTTGATCCCCTTCAAAATTTTCTTTAATTGATCTGGCTCTGAGATTGCATCATATTCGTTGTCAAAAATATCTCCGGCAATACAGACCACATCAGGATTTTCGGCATTGATTTTCTTCACAATGCGTTTGGCCTGGGAAGTGCCCATGCTGTAGCCGAAATGAGTGTCTGCAAGAAGAACTACCTTCAGGGAATCCATGCCATCCACAGATTTTGCCACGTTGACCTCATAGGGCGTGGTTTTCACATTGGTGACGTGAAGGATTCCGTAAACACTGACTGCAATGATCAAAATCGTGCAGATCAGTCCGGTAATTACAAAGGTACTTCGCTGTCCGATAAACGGTGCGTGAAAAACATATTTCAGTATCAGGCGCCCGAAGTCCACAACTGCGATTACAAGAAGAATGTAAATAAAAGTACCCAGAAAATAATTTCCTATATGCTTCAGAATGCGGTGCAGGGTAATTGGCTTTTTCACAAGGAAACCTGTGAGCAGTGCGGTGGCAAGTATAATATAAATTCCTATAAAGGAAACGCGGAATGCCATAGTCTGGAAAAGCCTGTGACATGCGCCCATCCAGCGTATCATCCAGCGGACCACATAAAAGTTGATCAGGATGTACACAGGTGCAAGAAGTATTGCTCCCATAGAAACCTCCATTATTTATAAAATTCTGTAAAACAGGTTCAGTATACTACGGTTCATAAGTTTTTGCAATTGTGCATATAATAGGGAGAAAAGGATAAGGACGAGTGTGCCGCGAATTGTGCTTGGAAGGTATTGGGGAAAAGGCGGCACGGGGCTGGCATGAGAAAGTGGTTTCGGAAGTTTTGTTCTTCGGGATTTTTTATTCCCCTTGTTTTGTTGCTGCCTTATGTGTGTACGATCCTGTTAAATGGTGCGGATAAAGCACTTTTACTTTCTTCTCCTGATGAGGAGGTTATGGTTCCGCTGTTGCTTATGGTGCAGCTGAAAGGGGATTATGAGGAGGAAACGATGAAGGCACAGGCTGTGATCGCCAGGTCAAATTTGTACAGGCGGCTGGCAGCAGGGGAGCAGGAGGGGAAAATTATGGAAGAGGTGAGCTTGGAATTATCCGGGGAAAACTCTGGAACGAGCAGCAGCGGAGCGTATCCCTTTTTATTAAATGGAAGCTTGATACCGGGACATTTTTCCCAAATTTGGAAAATAATGAAAGATGCAGATATGATCCAGGAAAATAAAAATGCGGCGGAGGCAACTGCCGGGCAGGTGCTTACCTATCAGGGAGAACTGAAGCTGGTGCCTTATCACCAGATCAGCAGCGGCATGACCAGGAGTGGGGCGGAGGTTTTTCACAGTGAAGAATATTCCTATTTGAAATCTGTGGACAGCGGTCAGGACAAAGAGGCCCCGGATTATGTGAACAGTACATATGTGTCCGTAAGTCAGCTTCCCGCCAGACTTGTGATCAAAAAGAGGGACAGCGCAGGCTATGTGACTGCTTTGACGGCAGACGGAAACTGGTTGGAAGGAGAGAGCTTCCGGCAGGGAATGCACCTGGCTTCAGCTGATTTTTCCATGCAAAAGGTGGGAAATGCGGTGCGTTTTCTGTGCAAGGGAAAAGGACATGGGCTGGGTTTTTCCCAGTATGGGGGAAATGAAATGGCAAAGGAGGGCTGCAGCTGGGAGGAAATTTTGGAGGCTTATTTTCCAGAGATGGAGCTTCAGAATATAAATTCTGTGTAGATTTTTTACAAATCTGGCAGATAAAATGAATAAGCCTGTTTATTCTGGACACCCTATAAATACAGACGGTACAACAGCTGTGAACAGAATGTATGTAGAGGTGAAAAGAATATGAGGAAAAACAGAACAGCAAGATTTATTTTTAATGGTGCGCTTCTGGCAGTGATGGCAGTTTTGGGCGTGACGGCTTATCAGGTGTCAAACAAACAGGAACATATTCAGGAGGTGCTTCCTCTGGAAAGTACACAGGAAAACGATACGGCGAATGCAGGCAGCTCTGCGGATACAGAGCCTTTGGCAGAGGCAGGAACCAGCCTGGTTGAGGCGGATATGGAGGAAGCGGCAGATACCGGCCTTTTGGACGGAGAGGATCTGGTAAATGAAGCAGCGGATCTTACGGGAACGGAAAATTCTGCGGACATTGGAGAGAGCACCAGTGTGAATGCCCAGGTAGCTTTGAATAAAGGTCCGGAAATTAATTTTTCCGAGGATACCTTGATGGAGTGGCCGGTGAACGGACATGTTCTGATTGACTACAGCATGGACCAGACCGTTTATTTTCCAACTCTTGACCAGTATAAATTAAGCCCGGCGATTTCTGTGCAGGCTGTGGAGGGAGCTCCGGTAGTGTCTGCGGTGAACGGCACCGTGTACTCTATTGAGAACGATGCAGAGACTGGAACTACCGTGACCATGGAGCTTGGAAACGGCTATCAGGCAGTTTACGGACAGCTGACGGACCTGGATGTGGCAGAAGGGGATGCCGTTGAAAAAGGAGAGATTATCGGTTATGTTGCGGCTCCTACCAAGTATTACAGCGAGGAAGGAAGCAATCTGTATTTCGCAATGAAGAAGGACGGGGAGCCCATTGATCCCATTGCTTATCTGCCGTAAGATGAGAGCTTGTGCGCTTGGTATGCGGTAAATTGTATTTATAACAGGGCAGCAGCATTCACAAAAGAGTAAAAACAACGTATAATAAAGCAGGTGGGAAAATTCGCAGTCGGTGTTGTGTCCTACCTGCTTTTTTCCGGCTCTGCAGGGAAATGGGCGGGGCTTGTTGGTGAAATACTGTAGTTTGGACCGATTGCTTTTTATAAAGATAAGGGGTGCTGACCGCAGAAGGATGAGGGCGGTGCTCCTTTACATAGAATGAAGTTGGCGTTGCCCGGGGCGGGCATTGGAAAGGATAAAAATGAATTATACTTATATTGTACAGTGTGCGGATGGAACTCTTTATACCGGGTGGACAAACTGTCTGGAGAAGCGGCTGAAGGCGCATAACAGCGGGAAAAACGGGGCAAAGTATACGAAGACGAAGCGGCCGGTGACCCTTGTGTATTATGAGGGATACGCGACGAAGGAAGAGGCGATGAGCCGGGAGTATGCCATTAAGCAGCTGACGCGGGCAAAGAAATTTGCGTTGATGGAATTTTGAGATGGCAGAGGGGCGTAGCAGTCTGCCCAGAATGTGAAAAATATATTTCTACAATCTGCACGCCTATTTGCGGTACATTTTACCCGAATTTGGTCTCTTACTACTACGACCGCATCCGGGTAAAATATTTCACAAATTGTTGCAGAAATTTTTTCAAATATGCTTTTGGAATAAACTATTACACTGGCATATTTGCCACAAAGCAATACATCACAATAAAGTGGCAGGCACTTCCCAGCATAATAAATACATGGAAGATTTCATGTGATCCGAAGTTCTTGTGTCTGGCGTTGAAGATGGGAAGCTTCAATGCGTAGATCACGCCACCGATGGTATAAATAATACCGCCTGCCAGCAGCCATCCAAATCCAGCCTTGGGAAGAGCGTGGATGATCGGTACGAAGGCCAGAACGCACAGCCAGCCCATGCCGATATAAAGCACGGAGGATACCCATTTGGGACATGTTACCCAAAACGCCTTGAATACAATACCAAGGATCGCAGTTGCCCAAACGAGAGCGCAGAGGGCATAACCAATCTTGCCGTGAAGTACGATCAGGCACACCGGCGTATAACTGCCTGCAATCATAACAAAGATCATCATGTGATCCAGCTTTTTCAGACGTCGGTTCACCTTGTCGGTAGAATCAACGGAGTGATAAAGGGTACTGGCCGCATAAAGCAGCATCATGGTAAGAATAAAAATGCTAAGTGCCAGAACGTGAATGTGATCGCTCCACACTGAGGAACGGATCAAAAGCGGCGCAGCTCCGGCAGCAGCCAGAAGAAAGGCAATACCGTGGGTAATCGCGCTTCCGGGATCTTTTAATTTGAATTTCATAAACAACACCTCCAAATAAAACGGAAAACGAAAACTAATACATGTAGTATTAAAAACTACGTTATCAAGTATGCAATAACTATACCACTTTTTTTCGAAAATGCAAGGGGTTTTAGAAAAGTTTTATAATAAAAGTTTTTTTGCCTTGGGGGCAGCCAGAAATTGTCTGGAAGACAAAAATAGATAGCACTTAAGTTTGCAGCATGGTATAATGAGTCTCAAGAAAGCAGCAGGTTTAAGAGAATGCTGCGAAGAATTTGCAGGGGGTAACTAATTGTGAAGGTAACAGAAGAGCTTTTGCAGAAAGCTGATCAGATCCAGAATTTTTCAGATGGAATCATTATGCCGGATGGAGATTACAGACTGATTGAGGAGAATGGACATCTCCAGACCATGATGGCGCTTTTGCCATATCCGGAGAAAGAAATCTGGAAAATGATACCGGAGAACGACTCCGCACTATTCTGGATGATTGAGAAAACCGGATGCGTGCTTACAGATTACAATTCCACAGTAGGAATGGCTATGACGCCAGAACAGAAAGAGGTTTTTGATGCATTTGTAAAGCATGGAATCATTTCTCCAGAGTATTTCGACATTACTAAGCAGAGACAGAAGATGAAAGAGCAGACGAAATAAGAAAAATAAAGCTGCTGTACCAGCTGGCATATTAAAAAATATACCAGGGTGCAGCAGCTTTTTGTCTGAAAAAGTGTGTAAAGTGTTACTGTTCCATCTGCCGTCCAAGGAATCCGGCGGCGGTCTGGACCAGGAGCTTTTCGCTGGTACCCATGATGTCTTTGTCGCCTTTTCCCATGAGGATGACGCTGCCGATGGCGTCGCCTGCGGCAATGATGGGGTGGATGACCTGGGAACTGGAAACGTCAGGCTGTTCGTCCACCACGGGGATTTTGCCCCGGTCTTTGGTGTTCAGACATTTGGATTCCCGGTCGTTGATCACGCCTTCTAACTGGTGGCTGATCATTTTCCCGATAAATTCTTTGCTTCCCGGCCCGGCAGCAGCCACTACCTGGTCGTGGTCGGTAATGCAGGAAAGCATGCCGGTGGACTGGGAAAGGGATTCGGCGTATTCTTTGGCGAAAATGCTCAGCTCTCCAATGGGGGAGTATTTTTTCAGGATGATCTCGCCTTCACGGTCGGTAAAGATTTCAAGGGGTGTGCCTTCTTTGATTCGCAGGGTCCGGCGGATTTCTTTTGGTATGACCACCCTGCCCAGGTCGTCAATTCTTCTTACGATTCCTGTCGCTTTCATTTATCTGTTCCTCCTGTATATTTCATCTGCTTCCATATTTTGTACTGTATGGATAGTATGTGAAAAATTGGGGGAATTATGCCTGACATTTAATGTTTTTTAGCGCTTTCCAAACATTAAATTTTTCATTTTTCGAAACCGCTGGCTGATTTTGTTTTAACGGGAAAATCCAGATATTCTTCCAGCGTCATTCCGGTAAGGGTCAGATATCCGGAAAGCTCCCGTGTAACGTACCGGATATGCCAGGGCTCGTATGGAATTCCGGTAATGTCTTCTTTGTTCTGGGGATAGCGGAGAATAAATCCGAAAAGAGATGCGTTGCGGACAAGCCATTTGCCTTCTGGAGTGTGGGCAAATTCAGGAATCAGTTCCAGGCCAACGGCAGGACAGGAAACATCCAGTGCCAGTCCGCTCTGGTGCTCGCTGGTGCCTGGCTCGGCAACATAGGGGCTGCCTGTGTAAAGCTCCTGCTGGCGCTTATAAGAACGATAGCCGGAGATTCCATAGAGACATAATCCTTCTTTGCAGGCTGCATTTATAAGGCAAAGGGCAGCGTGAGCAGTCTTTTTTTCCAGAAGGCGCTTGGGATCGCCGGGACGGGCATCGAATGGAATTCCAATATCAACAAGATTTTCGGGAACATAGTTGGATGGAAGCGGGTGATTGCGGTTGATCAGGCGAGTATAAATATTCTGCATAAAAAAGTCCCCCTTTCTGCAGCATCCTTTTATATGTATGCAGAAAAAGGGGGAAATATTCTTTAGAGCCTTTTTCAAACACGCTCTAGTCCTGCCCGCCCCAGAAATCTACAGGTTCGTAATCCTGCAGCTTGGCCAGAAAGCCGCGCTGACGAAGCTCTTCCTGGATGGCGTCCAGGATCTCTTCGCTTTCGGCGTCTATGGTGTGGTAGTGGTAGCCGGAGGTTACGTTTTTCAGAAGGCTGGACTTGCCGGTGCTGATTTCTTCCATGTAGGCACGGATGTCACGGCGGGATTTAATTCCCATGTCTGCTTTGAGGACGCCGTAGACCTTGTGATAGACAAACACGTCACGGATCTGTCCGCCTGCATCTACAATGGCGCTCAGTTCTTCTTCCACCTGGTCATCGGTGTGATACACCTTAAAAACTCTGGAATACTTCTTCTCTTCCTGAAGCAGATAGCCCTTGTTTGTGGAAAAAATAGTGGAACCATTGGCACGCAGGAGAGAAATGTCCTGTACAATAATCTGGCGGCTTACATGCAGCTCCTGTGACAAAGTGCCGCCGGAAACCGGACCAGTGCTGGAGGATAAGATCTTTAAAAGCTGTTTTCTTCTTTCTTCACCCTTCATAATTTCATCTCCTGTCTGCTTGTTATGCGAAGTTACTCCACTGCGTGAAGATTCTTCATAGATAAATCCATAATAGGAGCAGAATGGGTAAGTGCTCCGCTTGATACATAATTTACACCCAAACCGGTAAGTCTGGCAATGTTTTCTTTTGTAACATTTCCGGAAACTTCGATTTCGGCACGTCCGGCAATGTAATCAATGGATTCCTTCAGCTGCTCGGTGGTCATATTATCCAGCATGATAATGTCAGCGCCGGCCTCCACAGCCTCTTTTACCATATCAAGATTCTCTACTTCCACTTCGATTTTGCGGACAAAAGGTGCGTAAGCTTTTGCCATGGAAATTGCCTGCTTCACTCCGCCAGCTGCGCCGATGTGGTTGTCTTTCAGAAGAACACCGTCGGAAAGGTTGTAGCGGTGATTATTTCCCCCGCCGATGCGTACGGAATATTTCTCGAAAATACGGTTGTTCGGTGAGGTCTTTCTGGTATCCAGAAGCTTGATTCCGGTACCTTCCAGAAGGGCTGCAACCTGGCTGGTGTAAGTGGCGATTCCGCTCATTCTCTGAAGATAGTTAAGGGCGGTTCTTTCGCCGCAGAGCAGCACGCGGATGTCTCCGTAAACTTTTCCAATCAGCTGTTTGTTTTCTACATGATCGCCGTCTTTTACATAGAATTCAGCTTTTGTGGATGGATCCAGAAGTGTAAAAACACGCTCAAAAACCTGTAGTCCGCAGATGATTCCGTCCTGCTTGCAGATAAGGTCTACCACGCCTGGGGTAGGAGTTGGCATAACGCTGTTGGTAGATACGTCCTCGCTTGTGATATCTTCTTTTAATGCGCTTAAAATAAACGGGTCAACATTTAACCCAAGAGTTACCTGATCAAACATATAAAAATTCCTTTCTGTTGGCTGTATTTGCGCCAAGTGTGATGGCTTCGGTTGCAAGGTGATGGTAGGCTTTGGCGAGAGCCTGCTGGTCTTCATACTGGTGAAGGTCGGCGTGGGATGCAAGGTAGTCGGCGGTTGCCTGTGTATCCTGGCTATTATTTGTACCGCAGTCTGCTGCGTCACCTGTCTGTGAAAAAACATTCTCTGCCATATCCTGTGCTGCCCGTTTTGCGAAAACAAGGCTTTCCAGCAGGGAATTGCTGGCCAGGCGGTTTTTGCCGTGAACGCCGTTGCATGCGGCTTCACCTACCACATAGAGATTTTCCATGGAAGAACGGCTCTGGTGGTCAACCTTTACGCCGCCCATGAAGTAATGCTGCGCAGGAACCACAGGGATGCATTCCTTGAAAACATCATAGCCCATTTCTTTGCAGTGTTCAACAATGTTGGGGAAATGATGGCGCAGGGTCTCAGCCGGGATTGTGCGCAGATCCTCCCAGACGAAATCCGTGCCGTCCTTTGCCATCTGCTCGTGGATTTTTTCAGAAAGAAGGTCGCGGGGCAGAAGCTCATTGGTGAAACGGTTCATGTTTTTGTCGTATAATTTTGCCCCTTCGCCTCTTACAGACTCGGAGATCAGGAAGCTGCGGTCCTCCGGGCGTCTTGTGTAAAAGGTGGTAGGGTGGATCTGGACGTAATCGGGATTCTGCAGTTCAATTCCATGTTTGCGGGCAATGGCAAGGGAATCTCCGGTAAGGTGGCGGAAATTGGTGGAATGTCTGTAAAGTCCGCCTACGCCGCCGCTTGCCATAACCGTACAGGCTGCAGTTACAGTGTCGAGGGTACCGTCAGGTCGGCGGATTACAGCACCGTAGCAGTGGTTGTTTTTTTCCAGAATGTCAACCATAGTGGTGTACTCCAGAAGCTCAACATTGGAAAGCTTCTGAACTTCCCGAAGCAGGGAACTGGTGATTTCTTTGCCGGTGACATCCTCATGAAAAATAATGCGGTTGGTGGAATGGGCGCCTTCTTTGGTGTAGGAAAGGCTGCCGTCTTCGTTCCGCTCGAAACGTGCGCCGTAGGAAACCAGATCCTTTACCACTTCCGGGGAGGTGCGGATCATGATATCTACGGATTCCTTATCATTTTCATAATGGCCGGCTTTCATGGTGTCCTCGAAAAAGCTGTCGTAATCGGACTGCTCTTTCAGCATGCACATACCGCCCTGAGCCAGGTAGGAATCGTTGCTGGTAAGGTCGGATTTGGTTATGATGGTAATTTTTTTATCGCGGGGAAGCTGGAGGGCACAGTAAAGCCCGGAGCAGCCGGAGCCTGCGATGAGAATATCTGTTTTCATAGTTGGGTTCCTTTTTTGATAATTTGAATTTGGGGCAGGCGGCAGAAGCGAAATGGGAAGTGTTCTGGCAGCCTGCGGCGTTTTTTGCCGGGTGACATGCCCTGTAGTATAACACTAAAGTTTACACTTGACAAGATATCTGTAAACTTTTTAGTTGACAGTGAGACGGAGGGAGAATATAATCCTAAGAAAATGCCCGAAAACAGGAGAGAAAAAATAATTATGATGACTACAAGACAACTGCAGGATGAAATTCTGCGTTTAAAGAAAGAAAAAGACATCTGCATTCTTGCCCACGCATACCAGAGCCAGGAAATTCTGGAGGTGGCAGATTATACAGGAGATTCCTACGGACTGAGCCAGCAGGCGGCCAAAGCGCCTCAGAAGAATGTGCTGATGTGCGGAGTTCGTTTTATGGCAGAGACGGTGAAGATTCTTTCCCCGGAGAAAACGGTTTACCTTTCCAACAGCGGCGCCGGATGTCCAATGGCGGAGCAGCTGGATGTGGAAATGCTTTCTGCGCTGAAGGAAGCGAATCCGGATTATACAGTTGTGGCTTATATTAACACCACTTCAGAGCTGAAAACGATTTGCGATGTGTGCGTGACGTCCTCTTCGGCTGTAAAGATTGTGAAAAACATTGATAACGATAAGATCCTGTTTATCCCGGATTGTAATCTGGGAGCCTGGGTGGAGAAGCAGGTGCCTGAGAAAACATTTAAGTTTGTTCACGGCGGATGTCCTACCCATCTGAGAATGTCTGTCAGAGATGTGAAAAAGGCCCGGACAGCACACCCGGAGGCGAAATTCCTGGTTCACCCGGAGTGCCTGCCAGAAGTTTCTGCCATGGCAGATTATATCGGAAGCACAACCGGAATCATGAAGTATGCCAAAGAAAGTGACGCCAAAGAGTTCATCATCGGCACAGAAAACAGCATTGTCCAGCACCTTCAGTTCGAGTGCCCGGACAAGAAATTCTACCCGCTTTCCAAAGACTGCGTATGTCACAACATGAAGCTGACTACCCTGATGGACGTCTACAACTGCGTCCGCGGCCAGGGCGGCGAGGAGATTAATCTGGATGAAACTGTGAGGGTGAAGGCGAAGGCTTGTATTGATACCATGCTTACGCTGGGGGAGTAGCGTTCGCCTGAATTCGGTTCTTGTTATGTACCAGATGAAGGTACATGGCGTCATGGGCGGCCAGAGGATCATGACTGGCAATGGCATCGGTAATTTCACGATGGACACGGATAGTCTCTTCCAGCAGCACATTCTCTGTGATTTGGATAAACAGTGGGATGGCACTGTTGATAATAGGGAGAAGGCGTGGAATTACCATATTCTGGCTGCTCATGGCAATGGCAGTATGAAACTCAATATCCTTCTGGGTATGATCCTTACCGCCGTGAAGCAAATCCTCCACCTCTTGGCAAAGGGTCTGTATTTTCTGAACATCATGTTCTGTTGCCCGGAGGGCTGCTCTTGCCGCAATTGGCGGTTCCAGCAGAAAACGGATTTCCAGCAGATCCTGTGCTAATTTCTGCTTATCTGCAATAAACATAAATCCCAGAGGGTCTGCAACCATACCGGGAGAATTGGCAATATACGTGCCGGAACCCTGGCGGATGGTTACAATATTTCTGGATGCCAGCAGCTTCATGGCCTCACGAAGAGAGCTTCTGGAAGCTCCAAGCTTTTCACATAAAATAGTTTCATTAGGAAGCCGGGTTCCCGGCTCTAATTTTTCTTCTAATATATAATGGATCAGGTTATCAGCCAGCCGTTCCGGCAGGCTTTTTTCTTCTTCAGATAAATTCATCATACGATTTCCCCTTAACTGCAAAAATAAAATATGCTTAAAAACAGGATAACTGTTTCAAAAAGAAATGTCAAAACAAAAAGATGCCCTAAAAACAGGAAAAATAATTGTTGAAAATTACATATTGCAAATAAATTTCCAATAGATATATTATAAATACATCAGATGAATTTGAACAAAAAGAAAATAAAACGAGATTAGAGACAAGAAAAATCAAAAAATCAGGACAAAATGGTATGATGAATTAAAGAGAAAGGAAGGAAAATCATGGAACTGAGAAGCCAGAAATTAAGAAAAATCGCACCGGAAATCGATCCCCTCCGCCTTGGCACCGGATGGAAATTAGAGGACCTTTCCAAACCCCAGATTATTATTGAAAGCACGTTTGGTGACAGCCATCCAGGAAGCGGACACCTTCTGGAGCTTGTAGAAGAAGCAAGAAAAGGGGTAGCAGAAGCAGGTGGATTCGGCGCCAGATACTTCTGTACGGATATTTGTGATGGAGAGTCCCAAGGACATGACGGGATTAACTACTCCCTGCCGTCCAGAGATATGATTGCCAATATGATTGAAATCCATGCAAATGCCACTCCCTTTGACGGCGGTGTTTTCATTGCAAGCTGCGACAAAGGAATGCCGGCACATCTGATGGCAGTAGGACGGGTAAATATTCCATCCATTGTAGTTACAGGCGGTGTAATGGATGCAGGCCCTGACCTTCTCACACTGGAGCAGATTGGAAAATACAATGCCATGTGTGAAAGAGGCGAAATCACAAAGGAGAAAATGGAATTTTACAAACACAATGCATGTCCGTCCTGCGGTGCCTGCTCCTTTATGGGAACTGCTTCTACCATGCAGATTATGGCAGAAGCACTGGGGCTGATGCTTCCGGGAAGTGCCCTGATGCCGGCTACCAGCCAGGATTTAAGGGAGTTTGCACGAAAAGCGGGAGAACAGGCAGTATGGCTTGCTAAGAATAACCTTACTCCTGATAAGATTGTGACAATGGAGTCTTTTGAAAATGCAATTATGGTTCATGCTGCAATTTCCGGCTCCACCAACTCCCTGCTTCACATTCCTGCAATTGCCAAAGAATTTGGAATTAAAATTGATGGAGACACCTTCGACAGACTGCATCGCGGCGCTCATTATCTTTTGAATATTCGCCCAGCCGGAGAATGGCCGGCACAGTTTTTCTACTATGCAGGCGGTGTTCCGGCAATTATGGAAGAAATTAAGAATATGCTTCACCTGGATGTAATGACTGTAACAGGAAAAACCTTGGGCGAAAATCTGGAGGAACTGAAGCAAAACGGATTTTATGAAAAATGCGAATCCTATCTGCAAAAATGGAATTTGAAAAGGGAAGACGTCATTCGTCCATTTGATAAGCCTTTTGGAACAGACGGCAGCATTGCAATCCTGAAAGGAAATCTTGCACCAAACGGAGCTGTAGTAAAGCATACTGCTGTTCCAAAAGAGATGTTCCAGGCAGTACTGCGGGCAAGACCTTACAACTGTGAGGAAGATGCGATTAAGGCTGTACTCACTCATGAAATTAAACCTGGGGACGCAGTGATCATCCGCTACGAAGGCCCAAAGGGCAGCGGAATGCCGGAAATGTTTTACACCACAGAAGCAATTGCATCAGATGCCACCCTTGGCGCAAGCATTGCTCTTCTCACAGACGGCCGTTTCTCCGGCGCATCTAAAGGCCCGGCAATTGGACATATCTCACCGGAAGCAGCAGAAGGAGGTCCCATTGCCCTGGTTGAAGAAGGCGATCTGATTGAGGTCAGCATACCGGACCGAATTCTGCAAATTGTAGGAATTCATGGAGAAAGAAAATCACCGGAGGAAATTGACCAGATTCTTGCGGAGCGGAAGAAACAGTGGAAGCCTATGGAAAGCCGCTATAAAAAAGGCGTACTCAAGCTGTTTGCAGACAAAGCCGTCTCACCGATGGATGGCGGATACATGGAGGAATAAAGGATGAACCAGATTTTAGAGAAGATTAAAAAAACAGGAATTATTCCCGTTGTAGTAATAGAAGATGAAAAAGATGCCAAGCCCCTGGCAGATGCTCTTTGTAAAGGAGGACTGCCTTGCGCAGAAGTAACATTCCGAACAGAAGCTGCCGCAGAAGCCATCCGCCTGATGAAAAATGCCCATCCGGAAATGCTGGTAGGAGCAGGTACTGTCCTCACAATTGACCAGGTAGATAGGGCCATTGCTGCCGGAGCTGAGTTTATTGTAAGTCCTGGCTTTGATACAGTGATTGTAGATTACTGTATGGAAAAAGGCGTTGTGGTTCTGCCTGGATGCATCAGTCCCTCAGAGGCTGCCATTGCAGTGCGAAAAGGTTTGTCTGTGATCAAGTTTTTTCCGGCAGAGCAGGCTGGAGGCCTGCCATTTATTAAAGCCATTGCCGCACCTTATACCACACTTAGTTTTATGCCAACAGGCGGCATCAATCCGGAAAACGTAAAGGAGTATCTGAAATATGACCGAATCTTTGCCTGCGGAGGAAGCTGGATGGTGAAAGGAAAGCTGATCAGCGAAGGAAAATTTGATGAGATACAGAAGCTTACCGAAGAAGCTGCTGCAATTGTGAAAGAAATAAGAGGATAACAGGATGGAGAAAAAACTGGATCTACTTGCATTGGGAGAGGTGCTCATGCGCCTGTCTCCTGCACAAAATGAAAGGTTAACACAATGTGCTGCTCTGGAAAAACAGATTGGGGGAGCCGAATTAAACGTAGCAGCAGGGGCTGTCAATCTGGGACTGTCTGCTGGAATTATTTCCAAAATTCCACAGCATATGATCGGGAATTATGCAGAGCAGGAAATCCGAAAAAACGGAGTTTCCACAGAATATCTTGCAAAAGATAAAGAAAGCAATGCCAGACTGGGACTTTACTATTATGAATACGGAGCAAATCCGAGAAAGCCACAGGTAGTTTACGACCGTAAAAATTCCTCTATGTATCGCATCTGCGAACAGGATTTTCCAGAAGAAATGTATGGTGCAGCCAGGTGTTTCCATACCAGCGGAATAACCCTGGGACTGGGCGGAAAAGTGCGTGAAACTGCACTGGAAATGATAAAGAAGTTCAAAGAGAAGGGGGCATTGATTTCCTTTGATGTAAACTTCAGAGGCAACCTATGGAGCGGCGAAGAGGCAAGGGAATGTATTACCAAAATCCTTCCTCTTGTGGATATATTTTTCTGTTCAGAATCTACTGCCAAGCTTACATTTGGAAAAGAAGGAGATATAAAAGAAATCCTGAAAAGCTTTGCGGATGAGTATGCTCTGCAGGTGGTTGCAGCCACCAGAAGAACGGTGCACAGCCCTAAACTGCATACCTTTGATTCCATCGCCTATGAAAGAAAAAGTAATTGTTATTATGAAGAAAAACCTTATGAAAACATTGATGTTGTGGATCGCATTGGAAGCGGAGATGCCTATATTTCCGGATTTCTCTATGGACTTCTGAGGGAAAATGGAAGCTGCCAGGCAGCCGTAGAATATGGAAACGCAGCCAGCGCTTTGAAAAATACGGTTTGCGGAGATATTCTCCTTACAACACCAGGCGAGATTGAAGAAATTATAGAAAGTCACCACAGTACCGGAATGGATTTTGAATTAAAACGGTAGATATATCGAAAGAAATTTTACATGGAATTTTCGATAAAACGAATGGAGAAAAATACATATCCATATAAAAAATGATGAATTTCTCCATGCCACAGTAACTGTTTCTCCATGTACTTTCCAGATTAAAAACGATAAAATAAGCTCATCAAATACAGAACAAGTTCTTAAAGAAACGGAGGATTCAAAATGAAAAAGAAACTGATTAGCACAGTACTTTGTATGGCCATGGTATTAGGTGGAGCATCCACAGTTTTTGCTGAGGACGGCGATGCAGCAAAAACATTTGACGGAGAAGAAATTTCCATTCTCTGGGTATCCAACAGCTCCATGAACGGAATCAATGCTCTTATTGAAGCAGCAGAAGAAAAACTGGACATCAAAGTATCTCTTGAGCAGGCTCCTGGCGGAGAAGACGGAGATAACGTAGTAAAGACAAGACTTGCTTCCGGTGATATGGCAGATCTTCTCAGCTACAACTGTGGTTCCCTTCTGGCTTCCTTAAATCCGTCAGAGTACTTCGAGGACATCACAGATGATTATGCAGATATGCTGGATGCAAGCTTCGTAGGAGCTGCAAGCGTTGACGGTAAGTTATATGGTATTCCGGCAAACGCATCCCAGGCTGGTGCAATTCTTTACAATGTTGATATGTATGAGAAATATGGACTGGAAATCCCGAAAACATGGGATGAGTTCCTTGCAAACTGCGACGTATTAAAAGAGGCAGGAGAGACTGCAGTTCTGGGAACAGACGGTGACAGCTGGACAAGCCAGGTTCCGTATCTTGGAGATCATTACAATGTAGCAGCTGCTGATCCTAATTTTGCACAGGAATTTGAAGCTGGAACAGCAAAATATGCAACTACCCCTGCAGCTCTTAAGAGCTTCCAGAAAATTGAAGATCTGATTCCATACTTAAATGAAGACCACATGGCAACAACTTATGATGACGGCTGTGATATTATGATGGAAGACGGTGCAGCTCACTGGATCATCCTTACCTCTGCATTAAGCAACATCAACGAGCTTTACGGCGATGAGGTAAACAAACTCGGATGCTTCGCAATTCCTGGCGATGATCCTGATAATGCAGGCCTTACTGTTTGGGAGCCAAACGCAATCTACATGAACAAGAACACAGAGCACGCTGAAGCTGTAAAAGCATTCATGGACTTCTATTTATCATCTGAAGGTCTTGACGCATACACAGCAGCAGAGCTTCCATGCGGACCATACCTTGTAAAAGGCTATGAGCTTCCGGATAACTGCTACAATGCTGTAAAACAGATGCAGGAAGCTTACTTTGATACTGGCTTAAACGGTACAGCACTTGAGTTCCAGACAGCAGTAAAAGGTTCTAACTGTGCATCTATCTGCCAGGAGCTGATCTCCGGACAGACAACAGCAGAAGAAGCAGCAGCTAAATATGATGAAGACTGCAAGAAACAGGCAGTGCAGCTTGGTTTAGACTGGGAATAATCCAATAGTATAAAATGTGAT
>CAVJRB010000181.1:0-6407 GCA_963651655.1 bacterium
GTGCTGATGTTTTCCAAAAGTCATTTATTGCCAACGTTTTTCCTTGCTTTTTCCCACTGAATCATGTATATTTTTCTTATTATAATTATCAAAAAGGAGTGAATATAGTTTGGATTCAAGTGTCCCTATACAGGCGGTCACCATACTGATTCTGGTGTTGCTGTCCGCCTTCTTTTCCTCTGCGGAGACGTCTATGACAGCCGCCAACCGCATTCGGATCCATTCCCTTGCAGAGCAGGGGAACAAGCGGGCCATTACGTTAGAGAAGGTTATTTCCAACTCCAACAAAATGCTCAGCACCATATTAATTGGTAACAATATTGTAAACATTGCGGCATCTTCCCTTGCCACTACCTTTACTATGAAGGTGTTCGGAAGCATGTACATCGGTGTCGCCACAGGCGTTATGACTCTGCTGGTGCTGCTTTTCGGCGAGATCACCCCCAAGACCATTGCCACCCTTAAGGCCGATGACCTGGCACTTACCTATGCAAGACCGATTTATGCACTGATGGTGGTGCTCACCCCTGTCATCTACATTGTAGGGAAATTAGCCAACGGCATTCTTTTTGTTCTTCGTGTTGATCCCAATGCCAAGAGGGACACCATCACCGAGCACGAGCTTCGTTCCATGGTAAATGTAGGCCAGGAAAACGGCGTGATCGAGCGGGAAGAAAAGCAGATGATCTACAATGTGTTTGATTTCGGTGACTCTGCCGCCAAGGATGTGATGATTCCCAGAATTGACATGACCTTTATTGAGGTAAACTCCACTTACCAGGAGCTGATGGATATTTTCAAGGAAGACATGCACACCCGTTTCCCGGTTTATGAGGACAATACAGACAATGTAATCGGGATTATCAACATCAAGGATCTGCTTCTCTACCCGGAGAATGAGCAGTTTTCCATCCGGAAAATTCTCCGTGAGCCTTATTTCACCTATGAATATAAGCGTACCACAGATCTGATGATGGAGATGCGCAAGGCTTCCGTGAACCTTGCCATTGTGCTGGATGAATATGGTTCCACAGCCGGACTGGTCACATTGGAAGACCTGCTGGAGGAAATCGTTGGGGAAATCCGGGATGAGTATGACGAGGATGAAGAAGAGCCGATCTGTGAAATCCAGCCTGGAAGAGAATATCAGGTACTTGGTTCTGCCAAGTTAAGCGACCTGAACGAAGCCCTTGGAACCAAACTGGAATCGGAAGACTATGATTCCGTCGGCGGCTACATTATCGAACAGCTGGACTGCCTGCCCCGGGAAGGCGAATCCGTCACTCTGGAAGACGGTATGCGGCTGGTTGTGGAAGCCCTTGACAAGAACCGCATTGAGCTGGTTCATATCTGGCTGCCGGAACGCAAAAAGACCGATGAGGACCAAGAAGACTGATCATATCTTGATACACGATCCACAATTATATATTTAAAATGCCAAAAATCCGAATCCCTTTCGATTAAAATGGGGATTCGGATTTTTGTTTTCGAAAGCGCATTTTAATGCCCCTTATCTCCCAGCATCAGGCAGAACTGTTTCACGATCCGGTCAATTTCTCCGGTGACGGCTTCCACCCCGGCTTCCGTCTCCCTCCAGTTTTCCCTGGTGATTCCATCCGGGCAGACCGGGCAAACCAGAATCTTCGCTTCCGGGTACAGGATCTGATAATACATCAGAGAGCGTCTGGCATGGTAAGTCTTACAGCACAAAATTGCCTTTTTCACCTGAATTCCCGCCCTGTCTGTCACCTGCCTGGAATAAATGGCATTTTCATAGGTAAAGGTTGCCTGGTCTTCCCGCAGGATTGCCTCTTCCGGAACCCCGTTTTTCATAAGAACACTTTTCAGAAATTCCCATTCCGTCTCATATTCTCCGTCATAAATTTCCTGGCGGGACTGCACTCCCACAAATTTTCCCAGAGTAATGCTGTATCTTCCGCTGGGCAGAATATAAGGGGCATATCCTTCTTTATATAGCTGCGCCGCACGCTCTGCCATCTGGGGAAACCCGTTTCCCGGCACAAAAATAATATCCGCCTTCTTAGGCTGATCCTCTGCAAATACAAAATCCTCTGCTGTTTTCAGAAATTCACTGTAATCCATTCTTTTGTTCCTTTCATCGCTTCTGCCAGCTTTTACCAGCGAAACAGACATATCTGATCATGCATCCATTCCTAATTTAAAAGCCTGTGCATGTTGTTATCTGCATTATAATGTTTTTCCAGCTATTTTTCCACCCAGGAAATCTCTCCCGTCTTATTTTGTCACGATCAGAGTGCTGTAGCCGTCATCCCGCAGCTGCTGTTCCATGCGGATCGCATTGTCCAACTGCACGAAAGCTCCAACCTGCACTTTATAAAATTCCCCATCCTGCAGAATATAAGCCGGATATCCTTTTTCCTGCAGCATATACAGCATGCGGTCCGCGTTTTCCCGTTTGCGGAAAATACCGGTCTGCACCCGGTAATACAAAGGCTCCTCTCCCTGCTGCTGATCCAGAGTTCCAAGAATAGCACCTGCAATTGCCTGGGCAATCTCCTCCTGCTTCTCATCATAAAGCTGATTGTCCTCATCAGAATTGATAAAACCAGTTTCTATCAGAAGAGCCGGCATTTTGGTTTTGCGCAGCACTACAAGCCCTGGTCTTGCCTGAACCCCGATTTCCCGAAAGCCCAGTTCTCCAAGAGCACCTACAATATTCTGTGCCATCTCATATTTTATGCCGGATTTGTCGTAAACCAGCACCTCCACTCCATTGTACTGATTCACCTCCGGGCTGCTGTTCCGATGAAAAGAAATGAAATAATCTACCTTCGCCTCATTGGCAAGTCTTGCCCTCTCAAATGGTGAAATGTAATCATCCGTAGTTCTGGTATACAGCACCTTTATCCCATTTTCGGAAAGAATTTTCCCCACAGCCATGGCAAGGGTGAGATTGTCATCCTTTTCCCTGCGGCCTTTATATACAGCTCCCGGATCCGATCCGCCGTGCCCGGCATCTATCATAATGGAATATGGCATGTCAAAATGACCTTCCTTACACTCTTTCTCTATTAGAATATGTAAAAAACTGCCAAAAGCTACTTGACTTTTACGCTTTAAAGCGGTATTATTTTATGCAGACAGTACTTTAAACTACGAAAATATTTTTAAGGAGGACATAAATTATGAAAAGAAAGGTTTTATCCGTAATTATGACCGGAGCTATGGTAGCAGGTCTTGCAGGTACAGTAACCGTACACGCTGAAGAGCAGCAGACATACAACATCGGTATCTGCCAGCTGGTTCAGCACGAAGCACTTGACGCCGCAACTGAAGGCTTCAAGGATGCAGTCAAAGAAGGACTTGGCGAGGAGAACGTTACCTTTGATGAGCAGAATGCACAGGGCGATTCCGCTACCTGCAGCACTATCATCAACAACTTCGTATCCAGCAATGTAGACCTGATCCTTGCAAACGCTACCGCTTCTCTTCAGGCTGCAGCAGCAGGAACAAGCGATATCCCGATCCTTGGCACCGCAGTAACAGAGTATGGCGTAGCTCTTGATCTTACTGATTTCGACGGCACCGTAGGCGGAAATATTTCCGGTACATCAGACCTTGCTCCACTTGAGGATCAGGCAGCAATGCTTAACGAGCTCTTCCCGGATGCAAAGAACGTAGGACTTCTCTACTGCTCCGCTGAGCCGAACTCCCAGTACCAGGTAGACACTGTTAAGGCTGCACTTGAGGATCTTGGATACACCTGCGAATACTACGCATTCTCTGATTCCAACGATATCTCCTCTGTTGTAACAAACGCAGTTGCAGACAGCGATGTCATCTATGTTCCAACTGACAACACTGCAGCTTCCAACACCGAGCTGATCAACAACATCTGCCTTCCGGCAAAGGTTCCGGTAATCGCAGGTGAAGAGGGAATCTGCTCCGGATGCGGTGTTGCTACTCTTTCCATCAGCTACTATGACCTTGGAAAGGCAACTGGAGAAATGGCAGTTAAAATCTTAAAAGACGGCGAAGACATTTCTGCAATGCCAATCGAGTACGCACCTAACTTCACAAAAGAGTACAATGCAGACATCTGCGCAGAGCTTGGAATCGAAGTTCCGGATGATTACGTTGCAATCGGTGCAGATGCTGAATAATACATATTCATATTGATTTGACAGATTATTTGGACATTTAGCTGCTTCAGACAGCATAAACACAGACAGCGGGAAGGGAATCCTCTCTCGCTGTTTGTGTCGTTTCTAAACAGACTTGTCCTTAAATAAAAATCAGCTGTATTGCGCCGCAGCGCTGCCGCAGCTTGGCATGCAGGAGGAAAAAAACATGCAAATCGCAAACTTAATAATGGCACTTCCAGGTGCCGCTGCCCAGGGACTGATCTGGGGTATTATGGCAATCGGTGTATACCTTACTTTCCGTGTTCTTGATATCGCCGATCTGACCGTAGATGGTACCATGTGTACCGGAGGTGCTGTCTGTGTCATGATGATGGTCAGCGGACATAACGTATGGGTATCTCTTCTGGTAGCAACCTTAGCTGGTATGCTGGCCGGACTTGTCACTGGTATTTTCCACACCTTTATGGGAATCCCGGCCATCCTTGCCGGAATCCTGACCCAGCTTTCCCTTTACTCCATCAACCTGAAGATCATGGGAAAAGCAAACCAGGCCATCAACGTTGACAAGTATCCGATCCTGATCTCCCTGAGACGAATCAAAAACGTGCCGATCACCCAGAACACCATCCTGATCGTTGCACTGTTTATTGTAGTGATCATCGCTATTTTGTACTGGTTCTTCGGAACAGAGCTTGGCTGCTCCCTTCGTGCAACAGGATGCAACCCTAACATGTCCCGTGCACAGGGTATCAACACAGATTTCTGCAAGGTTCTTGGCCTTATGGTTTCCAACGGACTTGTTGCTTTATCCAGTGCTCTTCTGGCTCAGTACCAGGGCTTCGCAGACGTAAACATGGGACGTGGTGCGATCGTAATCGGACTTGCCGCCGTTATTATCGGTGAGGCGATCTTCAGCCGCATCTTCCGCAACTTCGCACTCCGCCTTCTGTCCGTAGCATTCGGTTCCATTCTCTACTATCTGGTACTTCAGACTGTAATCTGGATGGGTATCGACACAGACCTTCTGAAAATGCTGTCCGCACTTGTAGTTGCTGTATTCCTGGCAGTACCTTACTGGAAGGGAAAATATTTCGCAAAACCAGCAAAACGTGGAGGTAAGAACAATGCTTGAGATCAAAAACATATACAAAACCTTTAATCCGGGAACCATCAACGAGAAGGTAGCCTTAAACGGTCTTTCCCTGAAGCTCAATGAAGGTGATTTCGTTACCGTAATCGGCGGAAACGGAGCCGGAAAATCCACAATGCTGAACGCAGTTGCAGGTGTATGGCCGGTAGACGAGGGTCAGATCATCATTGACGGAACAGATGTTACCAAGCTTTCCGAGTACAAAAGAGCCGCATATCTTGGACGTGTATTCCAGGATCCGATGACTGGAACCGCTGCTACTATGGGAATTGAAGAAAACTTAGCCCTTGCAAAACGCCGCGGTAAAACAAGGCTTCTCCGCTCCGGAATCACAAAGGCAGAGCGTGCTGAGTACAAAGAGCTTCTGAAGATCCTGAATCTTGGTCTTGAGGATCGTCTGACTTCCAAGGTAGGTCTTCTCTCCGGAGGCCAGAGACAGGCGCTTACCCTTCTGATGGCTACCCTTCAGAAACCGAAGCTTCTCCTTCTGGATGAGCACACTGCAGCCCTTGACCCGAAAACAGCAGCAAAGGTTCTGGACATTACAGACAAAATTGTCAACCGCGATCACCTTACCACACTGATGATCACCCACAATATGAAAGACGCCATCGCCCACGGCAACCGTCTGATCATGATGATGAACGGAAAAATCGTTCTCGACATCCAGGGTGAAGAAAAGAAAAAGCTTACCGTGAAACAGCTTCTGGATAAATTCGAAGAGGCCAGCGGAGAGGAATTCTCCAATGACTCCGCAATTCTTGGATAAGCTGAACGCTTTTAGGAAAAACAACCTATATTTCCAAAAATTTCTGGAGACTGCCGTCAGACTTCTTGTTCTGGCGGCAGTTTTTTTGCCCTTAAAAGCTTTCCCAGATGATGGACGCTTTACTCTGTCTCCTTCTCATCCTCTTCGTGGGGGCCTCCCACCTGCAGAAACACAGTTCCCTTATACACCATAAAATCCCCGGTTTCCTGGCAGTACCGATATACCTTATCTGTGAGAAAATCCTCCTCCGGCGTAGCCTCCCGTAAAGTGTCCCTAAGAACCTCCTGCAGATCCTCCGGATAGGCCATACGCACGCTGTGGACCATCACCTCATGAATACTGGTAAATACCAGATAAAAGT